>JACCZZ010000184.1 GCA_013695715.1 Chitinophagales bacterium
GTTTCTGATCCTATAAATGGAGATATTTCGATTTACCCTATTCCTGCTAAGGACGTATTAAATGTAAACATTGAATTTGTAGAAAATGCCTCTTCGGTTGAGATCTATAATGTAGTAGGTCAGAAATTAAAATCTGTTACTATTCAGGATGGAAGCAAGGTGGCTTCAATTGCGGTATCAGACCTAAAAAAAGGAGTCTATTTTGTTCGTGTTTATAGCAATGGCAAAGACGTTATAACTAAGACTTTCACCAAGGAATAAAACATTTTTTGTTTAGTTCTTCTACAAATGCCTTTCCTGTCAGAAGGGCATTTTTTTGCGCCGTGCATGAGGCATATAGAGTCAAACCTGAATAGCATATCATGGTAGATAAAAAATAGATGCCGGGTCAAGCCCGGCATGACGAAGGAGAGTAGATGCGGAAAGTTGACTGTTCGCCATTCAGGAACAGGCGTATAGAGTTAAGCTGAATAGCATACCACAGTAGAATGAATACAGAGCCGAGTAGGCCAGGCATGTCGAAGGAGAGTGGATGAAAAAAAGAAAGAGTCTTTATCTACAACGGTAACATAATGTATCAGTTCAGCATTTTGAGAATGTCCTCCGCTTCTTTAAATCCCTCTTTGATAACTTTGACATTTGTAAACTGGTTATAGTATCCCCCAACATGAAGAATGTCATACACGGATTTGAATTTGTGATGAAGCTTGTTTCGCTGCGGAAGGTTATCTATGAGATGAGAAACACCTTCATAAGATTTCGGACGGTCTCTTTTGATTTTAGTTCCGCTTCGCTCTGCATAATCAAAAATGGCTTTCAATGCTGCCAGGTAAGCCATGCCTGATGCTTCGGAAACATACTTTGCATCATGATAATGTTCTGCTTCAATAGCACTCTTCCGCAATGTTTCTTTTGCATTGTTTAAGAAATGCTACGGAGAAAGATTGGCTTTCGTTTTTCCATTCATGCTTTAAAACTATAATCCTCTTCCAATAAATAAAAGGTATCTACTTGCCGTAAAATTTTGGTATTTCCAATTTTGCAGTTGTTGCACTTGAAGCCGTGATTATGGTGTTATCAGCAACCTTGGTCATAAATCTACTCAACAGCCAGCTCTTTGAGTTTTTCCTCCAGCTCAAACTCGTCGCCCTCTACATAGCCATTGTGAATATAACTGATGTTGCCTGATCTATCGGCTACAATAGTATAGGGAACATTTTGAAAGCTAAGGGCTCTTTTTAATTCCTGGTTGGGATCTAGAAGAACACGATAAGGCCATCCGGTGCCGTCAACTGTAGGTTTTACTTTAGTAGTGTTTCTAGAATCATCTATAGACACGGCAATCAATTCTACATTGTATTTCTTCTGCCATTCCTCATATAAATCCATGATGTTAGTTAGCTCCTTTTTGCAGGGAACACACCATGTTGCCCAAAAACTAAAAATGATGATCTTGCCGTCTTTTGAAAGTTGACTTACATCTACCTTATTACCCTCTACATCTGAAAGTTCTATAGATGGCATTTTTTTATCCTGCGCAAAAGAAAATTGAATGATAAGAAAACAAGCAAGACATAAACCAAGAGCTTTGTTTTTCATAATTAATGATTGATTAGGGTAAATTTATGATGTTAGGCTTAATAACATTAGTAACCATTAGAAACAACAGCATTCAAAACACAAGCCTGAAAATAGCCTTAGCTTAATAAAGATAGCATCATTAAAGATTTATCTTTGTCCAGGTATGCCTCGCATCAAAGTCTTCAGCATTTTTTCACGAAATATTTCCATGTTTCGGAAGCTCTTCATTATAACTAATTCGCTGCTTATTAGTCTGCATTCCTTTTCTCAATCAGGCAACCTCTCTGGCGACCTGCAGGCAAATGTTAACCTTTTTCAGCGTGACTCTTCCATTGGTGCTTTCAATACCCCTCTTTACGACAATTATTTTACTGGAATAGAATCATGGCTCAATGTGAATTACAGCATATCCGGATTCAATGCAGGAATACGTATTGATGGATATCTGAATTCAAACCTCATTGATCCGAATAATGCTTTCACCGGCGCGGGAATAGGATATTATTATCTTGAAAAAGAAGTCGGTGATCTTACTCTTCGCGGAGGATATTTCTATGAGCAATTTGGCAGCGGCATTGTTTACCGGTCGTATGAAGATCGGGGATTAGGAATAGATTATGCCGACTTCGGCATAAACCTGAAATATCGCCTTGGAAAAAATGTGCTGATCAAAGGAATAGCTGGTTTAGAAAAGAATTTATTTTCACTTTATAAGCCAACAATCAAAGGGTTGAATGCTGAAGGAAATTTTAAGATTTCCGAAGATATAAGAATTTCTCCCGGAGCCGCTCTGTTGAACCGTACTCTCGATCAGGCATCGATGGATTTCGTAGTGGCTACAATCAACAGCTATGATTCTGTTGATCGCTTCGTGCCTCAGTATAATGTGTATGCCTATTCAGGATACTATACCCTGACAGTTAAAGATTTTAGCTGGTACCTTGAAGCTGCTGGGAAAACGCATGAGGCAATACGTAGCGCAGATGGACAGTTGATTGACGTACCCGGCACTGTGCTTTATACTTCACTTGCTTATTCAAGAAAAGGATTGGGATTGACGGGTCAGTTTAAGCGCACTGAAAACTATGTGCTAAGAACATCAC
>JACCZZ010000185.1 GCA_013695715.1 Chitinophagales bacterium
GAATGGAGAAGAACTGGATATTGGTCGTTTAAAAAACGAGCGACAAGATTTTAGAGATGCACGATTTTTGCCTGAAGATTCTGGAAAGTTTTTGGTAGACAGAGTTCCAGAAAAAATGTCTAAGTCGAAATACAACGTCGTCAACCCTGATGAAGTTGTAGAAAAGTACGGCGCCGATGCATTTCGCCTTTATGAAATGTTTCTTGGTCCTGTAGAGCAAAGCAAACCCTGGGATACCAAAGGCATCGATGGTGTCTATCGTTTTCTGAAAAAATTATGGCGGTTATTTTATGACGAAAACGGAAATTGGATGGTCACTGATGCAGCTGCATCCACAGATGAATTAAAAGTACTGCATCGCACCATAAAGAAAGTTGAGGAAGATATAGAGCGCATGTCATTCAATACTTCTGTAAGTGCGTTTATGATTTGCGTGAACGGACTGGCACAACTAAAATCTTACAAAAAAGAGATCCTGAAATCACTGCTGATTCTTCTCTCTCCATTTGCACCTTTTGTAACGGAATATCTATGGGCGAAAATGGGAAATAAGAACAGCATTGTCCACGCTGCATTTCCAACTTATGATAAATCATTACTGGTAGAGAATGTTTTTGAGTACCCAGTAGCCGTAAACGGAAAGACGAGATTAAAAATGAATTTCGATCTTAACCTTCCTTCAGAACAAATTGAAAAGGAAGTTCTTTCAGCAGAGCAACTTCAGAAATATTTCGATGGTAAAACTCCAAAGAAGGTGATTGTGGTGAAGGGAAGAATGATTAATGTGGTGATTTAAATAGAAAAGCCTCTCAGCTTGGGCAACAGATCTTCAACTGCTTGATGGGAAGTTATTCTTCATGCTAGGTGGCAGAATTAAATAACCATCCAAAACATCAATCAAATCTAGCACCATTCATAATTTCTTTCTCATAACCAAATCAGTATCTACCTGGCTGCCAACTACGAAGGGATGAGCGCCTATTACTTCGAAACCCCACTTTTTGTAGAATGCCACAGCACGGTGATTATCTTCCCATACACCGAGTACTATTGATTCCGTGTTCTCTTTTATTGCAATATTAATAGTGGTCTCCATCAACAGCTTGCCTACTTTTTTATCAAAATATTCTTTCAATACATAGAGACGGCAAATCTCTAAACAGTGATCAGTGATCCATTTGCCAAGATCCTGCTTGCGAGAAAGCTTAACAAAACCTATCATCTTCTCTCCATCCATTGCTACAAAATAAATGATGTCATCATTTCTCAACTCCTGCTCGATGATATCAACGGCATAAGCAGTCTCAACATATATCTTTAGATCATCTGGCTTTGTGAATGGTGCCCACGTCTGAGTAAAAGTATGTACGCCAAGTATGGTTAAAGTTTCAGCGTCTTCTATCGTTGCCTTCCTAAGGATAATACTCATGCTTGATTGTTATACATAATGGAAAAAACCTTTTCTCATCTGCAACAGTTATGTTTAAATATTGATCAAATTTGAGGCTGTTGATTGAAGAATTGTCTATAACACCCTTTTTTATATTAATTTCTGATCCAAAGATTTATGCCAAATGAAAGCGTGAAAATCATTGAATGTCCACGAGATGCCATGCAGGGCATCAAAAGATTTATTCCAACAGAAAAAAAAGTCGGATATATAAATCAATTGCTTGAAGTCGGTTTCGATACAATAGACTTCGGCAGCTTTGTTTCCCCACATGCAATCCCACAGCTTGCAGATACAGCACTGGTGCTTTCGCAGCTAAACTGGTCACCTGAAAAGGCTAAATTGCTTGCCATCGTTGCAAATACAAGAGGCGCGCGTGAAGCTTCTGTTTTTGATCAGATCACCTATCTTGGTTTTCCATTTTCAATCTCTGAAACTTTTCAGCAGCGAAATACAAATGCATCGATTGAAGAAGCTGTTGAACGTGTTGAAGAAATTCAAACCATCTGCACAAATGGAAACAAGCATCTGATAGTATATATTTCAATGGGGTTTGGAAATCCATATGGTGATCTATGGAATACTGACACTGTGATGCAATGGACGCAGAAGCTTGCGGAAATGGATGTAAAAATAATTTCCCTTGCAGATACAGTAGGTGTTGCCGAGCCCAATGTGATATCGTTATTGTTCAGGCAGGTAATTACCGAATTTCCTGATATTGAATTTGGAGCACACTTTCATACTACTCCGAATACATGGCGCGAAAAAGTAGAAGCAGCCTACATGAATGGTTGTCGTCGCTTCGATGGGGCGATTAAGGGCTACGGTGGATGCCCTATGGCTCAAGATGAGTTAACTGGTAATATGCCCACAGAGAATCTTCTTTCATACCTGGAAGAAAAAGGCGAAGGTTTCGTAATGGATAAGGTTGCCTTTGGTGATGCGATGCGATATGCTGATTCCATTTTTTCCTGATTTCCTTTGCTGCGATAAAGGATTCTATAATCTAACAGTTTGTGATTTTATTTTAATTTTAGTTTTTGAATTTGAAGTCTACTATTGTCTCAAGCAAATACTCAGATCAATGAAACACTTTTCACAAATCCTCTTTTCTTTAATTGTTATTTTATTTTTCGCATCGTTGCCTTTTGCCAAGGCTCAGGTAAATCTGACGGCTATTGATGATTCTATAGCTTATTCCGGAGACCCTGGCTTAACAACTATATCTATTACTGTTGTTAATACTGAGCCCATATTATCTCAAATCACTACAATTGGCTTCTATTTTACCTTAGATTTTACTGCCAACCCTTTGGAAGACTCTTTGATCTGGACTATGGATGTTGATGTAGTCCCTCCCGGCGATACCCTTGAGATAGATACAGTTATAGATCTCTGTGGTTCTATAGATACATTATTTCCCGATTATGTATCAGATGGTCAGGAATTTTACATTGGGTATCTTCTTGACCCCGATAATATCGTAACTGAAACCAATGAGGGTGACAATGGTGGATTTTTCACACCAACCTTATCCATAGGTTGCATCGATGGAATTGATGAAACACTCATCTCGCAACCAATATCTCTTTACCCAAACCCCAATGATGGTCATTTCACAATTGAGGTGCCTGATGATGCAAAAAACTTCTTAGCAATAGCCAAAAATATTATAACGCAGACAGAGGTATTTCATAAAACTTTTGCATCCGGAGGTCTTAAGGAAATTGATCTGTCTTCTCTGCCCTCAGGAACATACTTATTGTTTTTTAAATGGAATGATAAATTTTTCAGGCAATTGGTAGTCATTGAAAAATAGTTTCTATAACTATT
>JACCZZ010000224.1 GCA_013695715.1 Chitinophagales bacterium
GCAATGTTGCCAAAGAAAAATGCACCGCGATTTCTGCCATTGCTAAAGAGCGATTAGCTGAAGTATAAATTAGTTCTACTCCTGCCGAGTTCCATCGTGCACCCTTTATCGCAGCTCCTTTACCAGATAGACTACCTGCAAATTTTTGCCTGGAGAGTCTATATACTTCCACTAAGCCAGAATTCCATAATTAATTCTGGTAAGCTCACCCACTACAATTTCTTTTCCATAAGAATCTTTAAGTAATTCTATTGGTTTAAGATTCCCTAATGAAAAATTCGGAGTATCTAACCAGAGTTTAAGTTTTTCCATATCGCCAAAAACATCCAATCCAACATTTGTTACTTCTGCCATTTCTATAATTTTCTCAGATAAAATTGGTTTAAATTGTTTCGAAGTTTGTTTATAGCGTTGTAAAGACTTTGTAGAAATATCCAGGAAATTTGCCCAATCATTTTCGCTAAACGGTGAGTGAAGCTGGATTAAATTAAAGAGTGAATATGGAACTCCTTCTCTGATTACTTCAATCATCAGCATCTTATTTGTAAAGAACTTTGAATATGTTAATTTTTTTGGGGAACGCCACTTAGTTAAAGAAATAATGGCATGGTCTAACTTATCGGTTAGGTTTGTTACTTTTGTTTTCATAAACTGCAAATTAGACAATTGTCCTTACATTTAGGACAAAATTACTGATTTAATATTTATGAGATAAGTAGCTCCTTAGATAATGATTGAGAGTAAATATGGACTATATGAAATCCCATTTGAAGCTGCAATATTTTATAAATAACTATTCTACCACTTCCATCAATGTTCTGAAGGCAACAAATTTGTTTTTATACCTCGCCTCATATTCCTCCCTCAAAGCAGGTGCATATTTGTTGATATAATGATTATAATTTTGTATGGTCTGACAATGATATTGAATTACATAAGTCGGATCTTCATCTTCTGATTCGTCAATAAGTTTACACATTCTTGATGTAATAAATTGCCCGGTTGTCAGTACATCCGGAATATGACAGTTCTTCATCCATTCAAGCCACTCCGCTTCAACCTCTTTATCAATTTTTACTGTTACGTTATACACAAGCATAGAACACCTTAACTATTACGTTTAGCAATATTGCAAACTTCCCTTAGATCAATAAATAAGAGTCGTCTTTAAGTTCAGAATCTGATTTATTGTTGTTTATATAGGATGATTCGGTTAAAAGAGAGTAAGCATTGTTCTTGTTAAGAAAGCTATAAATTATTCGCTGCACTTCGCTATTGTCAGTGTAATGATTAATCAATTTTTTGGCTGAAGAAAAATCAGCAGGCGTCCTTGCTTTTTCCGTAAATCCAAACCCAAGATATTTTCCATCTTCCATAACTACAATAGAACACTCGCTTTTCTTCCTTCCTGTGCCAAGCAGAGCGAAACTTTTGCTTTCTGATTTGAACGCCGATAGAGCATTCTTTACCCGCATGTTGTAATGCATGGATGTAACTTTACCACAGCATGCTCCATCACAAACTCCAGCCTCATGGTGCAGACAAGCACCCTGCATCCGCTGAAGGCCACTCAGCTTCGCACATAAATTAAATTCTTTAATCTTCTTAGAAAGAAATGCCCTTGCAGCGGGCAACGCAGGAAATGAAAGCAACGGCCGATCCTGATATTTTAGTTTCCTTATACCAAAGCGCAGGTATCCATTCCCATCTTCGTAACAGTAAACTCCATAATTAAAATCAGTAAATTTTTGTGCAATGTTGAAGGGAGGAAAATGCTTTTTTATCTCTGCGGATTCCATCAACATGGCAACAAGCTCATTGCCGCAGAGCTCATACCTGATGCTGTAAATGCTATTCATCAGCCGGGTACGTATCCTCGTAGAAGAATTCACACCAAAATGACTATTGATTCGGTGCTTGAGACTTTTTGCCTTGCCAATATAAAGAACTTTACCCTGCTGATCGAGAAAATAATAAACGCCTGCAGCCACAGGCAGGCTCATGATTATCTCTTGTGGAAGGTTCGGCGGATAATTATACTCAGCATCTTTTTTTACAATTGAGGCTTCAATCATCCTTGCCTTATCTGCATGCTGAAGATGACAAAAAACTTCAAGAGCTGCCAATGCATCGCTTTCTGCCCGGTGTGCAGGGTATTGCGAAATGCTAAGCGAACGACAAAGCTTATTCAGTGCATAGGACGGAAAGCCAGGAATAATTTTCCTGCTAAGACGAAGCGTGCATAAAGTCCTTCGCTGAAAAGCTTTACCAATTGCAGAGAAAGCCTGTTTCAAAAAAGTATAATCAAAATGGGCATTATGTGCAACCAAAATTCTCCCATATGTCAGCTCGTCAATTTTAGCTGCTACCTCCTCAAACAGTGGTGCATCATAAACCATCTCACGTGTGATGCCTGTAAGCTGTGAAATAAAATAAGGCACCTCTGAAGCAGGGCGTAGCAGCGTGATAAACCTGTCCGTTATTGCAACTCCGTCATAATTCAGAATCGCGATCTCCGTCATGTGATGGCGCAGCGCGTGATTGCCGGTGGTTTCAATATCGAGGAAGGAATACATGCAAGGGCAGAACAAAGCAATCTAAAAATTGCACTATCTTTTCAAAAATGTAAATCTTTTTTTGAACAATCTTTTCAAAGTGACAGCCGAAGACCTGTTATCCAATAGGTTTGGAAATCCGGTAGTAGTTCAATCGCTTCATTCGGTAAGTGGAGGGTGCATCAATGATTGCTTCAGATTAAATACCTCCTCCGGAATATTCTTTATGAAGGTAAATGATGGCAAGACATTTCCTAAAATGTTTGAATCGGAAGCACTCGGATTGCAGCTGCTGAACAAGGCTATACCTGCCATTGCCCCGGAGGTAATTGCAAATGCTGAAAAGGAGGAAAAAATTTTTCTCCTCATGCAATGGATCACGGAAGGTAATCCTGTATCTGACTTTTGGAGGGACTTTGCAGTGAAGCTTGCAACCCTTCATCGAAATCATCAGGAGTTCTTCGGCCTCGACCATGATAATTACATTGGTTCACTTGCTCAAACGAATGAAACAGCGAATGACTGGATATCTTTTTTTATTCTAAGAAGACTTGAGCCACTTTTAAAAAAAGCAATAGATGAAGGAAAGATGGAGAAAGAGATGCATAGAAGTTTCGAAAAATTTTATACAAAGCTTGATGCTATTTTCCCTGTGGAAAAACCATCATTGATCCATGGTGACCTCTGGTC
>JACCZZ010000298.1 GCA_013695715.1 Chitinophagales bacterium
CATCAGGTGTTTGAGCAGAAACTTTAATTCCAATCAATAAAATGAGAAACAATAAAATAACTTTGTTAGTCCTCATCTCAATACTGTTTTTCTTCACTATAACACCTTTTTGAATACCGAATACTACAAACTTAATGGAGAGAAACATTTCCCCTCGGCTGTATTCTTTAACTGCTTTTGATTTTTTTATTGGATAAAATTAGGGGAATGAATTTTGAAAGTTCAAATTAAACAATTTATCGGAAATCTATGATTCATATACAAAGCTTTGTATTTAACGATTTTTTAGAAAACACCTACCTCTTATGGGATGAAACTAAAGAATGCCTGATCATAGATCCGGGATGTTACTATGCGCATGAAAGTGAAGACCTGAAAAAGTTTATTGATGGTAATAAATTGAAACCAACGCTGCTGCTCAATACGCATTGTCATGTTGATCATATTTTTGGAAATAGGTTCGTAATGGAAACCTATAACATCACATTCTACACAAACGAAATAGAAGTACCTATCTTAAATGCCGCTGAAGCCATTGGAAAGTTGTATGGAATTCATGTAACACCTTCTCCTCAACCTAATGGCTTTTTGAATGAGGGTGATGAAGTAAAGTTTGGTAACTCCTCATTGGCTATCTTGTTTACCCCCGGACATTCGCCGGGAAGTATTTGCTTTTATTCATCTCCGGATAAATTCCTAATCGGCGGCGATGTGCTTTTCCAGGGCAGTATTGGGCGAACTGATTTGCCCGGCGGAGATTACGATACACTTATGCAGAGCATCTTAAACAAAGTTTTGCTGTTGCCAGATGATGTCAAAGTTTACAGCGGACATGGGCCTATGACAACAATTGGTGTTGAGCAAAAAGCCAATCCATTTGTGCTTGAGTATGCCGCTGAAAGAAAAAAGGTCAGCTTTAGCTAATATAACCTTTCCATATAGGTCTTAAATCACCATCTCGACCTCCTTAAATCCAAACACCTTGTGATGATCGCCAACATGAAGCACCAGCTTGCCTTCTGGGGTTAATCCCGCAATCTGTGCATTAAAACGACTGCCATCTGCAATAAAAACAGACTCCTCTTCCATGCGGTATAAATTCTTCATGTAATCTTTTTGAATTTCATGCACGTGGTTATTCCTTAATTGAAGGTAGCGGAATTCAATCTTTTCACACAAAATATCCAGCACATTGTTTAGATCAAATTCTTTTCCTGTCATCATTCGAAGTGAAGTTGAAGGTTTTATGGTGCGGGGAAATTCTGTTTGATTTACATTCAGGCCTATTCCAACAACTGAATGAAGAATAATTTCCCCTTGTACTGTATTCTCTATCAGGATTCCAGCCACCTTTTTATAACTATGAAAAATATCATTTGGCCACTTAATTTTTACCTCCCCCAGCATCGAAATTTCCGCCACTGCAGCAGCTACTGCCAGGGAAATAGCCTGAGTTAAAAAAAATTGCTGCCTTACTTGTAGGAAGCCAGGTTTTAAGATGAGACTTAACAGCAGGTTTTTTCCCCCCTCACTCTCCCATTTGTTGCCCGAATATCCTTTGCCCTCAGTTTGATGATCTGCCCGGATTATAGTTCCTTCAAAGGCTGTTTGACTTTCCAGCAGCTTATGAGCATATTCATTAGTTGAATTAACGGACGGAAGCTCTACGATGACCTTTCCAATAAAGGTGGTAGCTGGCATGTGTATTGTTGATTTTTCCTAATTTTACAATAAAAATTTTACGTCTATCAAAGCACTGAAAATAAAGAAAACCAAACCTCCAAGTCAAACGCTATCGCAATCCAATGTAGAGGTTATTATACATAGTATTCAGGAAAAAAAGGGAGAAAACATCATTAGTATAGATCTTCGCAATATTCCGGACGCCGTAACTGATTTTTTTATCATCTGTGATGCCGAATCTACTACACAAGTGAAAGCCATTGCCGGCAATGTGATGGAGAAAACTAAAATTATTTTAAGTGAAAATCCATGGCATGTTGAAGGCCTTCAGCATGCTGAATGGATACTGCTTGACTATGTGGATACGGTGGTACACATCTTCCTTAGACCTCTGCGCAAATTCTATCAGTTGGAGGAATTATGGAGCGATGCAATTATTGAGGAACATAATGACTAAATTTGTGTTTATAGATCAATGGGTGAATCCATCAACCCTGAAACAATATTCCCGTTAAGGAATCGTCCATTAGGGACATCAGTTTTATTTTCAATAAATTTTTTGTGAGGAATGGAAAATAATAATCAGGAAAAAAAACGCTTACCTAAAATTGTGCCTCCAAAGGGTCCACGTTTTAATATTTACTGGGTTTATGGAATCATTGCCCTTGTTCTTATAGGATTGCAATTTTTCCCATTCACCAAATCTTCTAAGCTTATAAGTTTTGAGGAGTTCAATCAAAACATGCTTCAGTCAAAGGATGTGCAGAAGCTTGTTGTTGTGAATAAAGAATATGTAGAAGTATTTATTAAGCCTGATAGGTTGCAGGAGCAGAAATACAAAGATGTATCATCTACAAATTTTAATACAGTAAACCCAGGGCCGCATTACCGTTTCAAGATTTTGAGTGTTGATGATTTTACAAAGAAACTTAGTGAAGCCGAAACAGAGATCAAACAAACTGATCCTGACTATCAATCTATTGAAGTATATCCTGAAAATCGAACTGATTGGTTTAATGCGCTCAGCTGGTTACTCCCCATTCTTATAATTGTAGCCATTTGGCTTTTTATCATGCGGCGTGTTACAGGAGGTGTCGGTGGACCAGGAGGCCAAATTTTTAATTTCGGAAAATCAAAGGCAACACTTTTTGATAAGGGCACTAAGGTGAACATCACTTTCTCTGATGTTGCTGGTCTTGATGAGGCGAAAGCCGAGGTGATGGAGATAGTAGATTTTCTTAAAAATCCAAAGAAGTATACTGCATTAGGAGGGAAAATTCCAAAAGGCGCACTGTTGATTGGTCCTCCGGGCACTGGTAAAACCTTGATTGCCAAAGCTGTTGCCGGCGAAGCACAGGTTCCTTTTTTCTCCATATCGGGGTCAGAGTTTGTGGAATTGTTTGTAGGTATTGGTGCCTCACGTGTACGTGACTTGTTTAAGCAGGCCCGTGAAAAAGCTCCCTGTATTATTTTTATTGATGAGATTGACGCAATAGGTCGCGCCCGTGGTAGAAATTTTATACAGGGTGGCAACGATGAACGTGAAAACACCCTGAATCAGCTTCTGGTAGAAATGGATGGCTTCGGAACAGATTCAGGAGTAATCATTCTTGCAGCTACCAACCGCCCCGATGTGCTTGACTCAGCATTGCTCCGCCCCGGCCGTTTCGACCGTCAGATATCTATTGATAAGCCTGACCTGGTAGGCAGAGAACAAATATTTAAGGTTCATTCTAAAAATATAAAGGTTCAGAAAGATCTGGACATGAAAAAGCTTGCTGCCCAGACTCCCGGGTTTGCGGGCGCAGATATAGCTAACGTATGCAACGAGTCAGCTCTTATCGCCGCACGAAAGAATAAGAAGGAAGTAGACATGTCCGACTTCCAGGATGCCATTGATCGGGTTATTGGTGGCTTGGAAAAGAAAAATAAGATTATATCACAGGATGAAAAGAAAATTGTAGCATACCATGAAGCTGGTCATGCGATTTGTGGCTGGTTCCTGGAACATGCCGATCCCCTTGTAAAAGTTTCAATCATCCCACGTGGTGTGGCAGCATTAGGTTATGCTCAGTACATGCCTAAGGAACAATTTCTTTATACCACGGAACAGCTATTTGACAGCATTTGTATGACTTTGGGAGGAAGAGCAGCCGAAGATATCATTTTCAGCAAGATCTCTACCGGGGCGCAAAATGACCTTGAGCGTATCACTAAGCTTGGATATGCGATGGTGACTATTTATGGCATGAATGCCAAGATTGGCAATCTTTCTTATTTTGATCCCCAGAATGAATATGGGTTCCAGAAGCCTTATTCTGAAGAAACAGCTAAAATGATTGACGAAGAGGTTCGTGAATTGATTGATAAAGCATTTATACGGACAAAAGACTTATTGAGGGAAAAGCAACCAGAACTGGAAATACTTGCGCAGGAATTGCTAAAAAAGGAAATCCTTTTTCAGCAGGATTTAGAACGATTGATCGGAAAACGACCCTTCGAAACCAAACATAAAGAAGAGGAAGAATTAGTTGGCGAAAACGGTGTTCCTGATCCTGAGGAATTAATGGAACCTCAGAAAAAAGAACCTGTTTTGGATATACCCCCTCCACGTATTGAACCCAGGATTGCATAAGCACCTAAAGTAAAATTCGTCTATTTGATATTTGAGTTATTAGCCAGAATTTTATTTGAAACTCGATAAGAAGAAAGCCAGGTCTGAAATCAGGTTTTGAGTCTTTTGCTCTAATATAGTATCTTAGTTTACCTCGTCCTTTCTTAGTTATTAATCTTCAAAATTATTCCACCCTAGGTCTGAAGGAACTTGTCAAACCTGGCACAGGACAGGTTGTCGAAAGATGGCGCGGAGTCTATATGGCGTTTATACTTAATTCAAGACAGTTATTACTGATTGATGTGTTTAAATAGCTTCTTATTATTGGCAGGGATTTAATCAAAAGACTTAAAATTTCATATTAATTTAATTAAGAGTAAATATATTTGCCTATTGTCTATAAAGACTACTCTATCCTTTTAAATTGGTTAAAATAAATATTTACCATATAATTGATGCGGCAAATTTGTAGGGCGAAATGTTTTGATAACCGGAAAAGAAGATAATTGGCTTTGATCTTTAAAGTTAATTTTATAATAGACCTCCTCAAATGCTTTCAATAAACCTCAAATAAAAACCATGAGAAATCCAATTTTAAGTA
>JACCZZ010000237.1 GCA_013695715.1 Chitinophagales bacterium
AGTTAAAAAATCCGCGCGCTTTTTATTCATTGATGTTATTAATGCAATTCGCCTTGATGGGTGTTTTTATAGCCCGTGATGCTTTTCTGTTTTATCTATTTTATGAATTGACTTTGATTCCGGTTTATTTTATCTGCGCAATTTGGGGCGGTGAAAGAAGCATTCCTATTACTATCAAATTCTTCATTTATACTTTGGCAGGCAGCTTAATCATGCTGATTGCCATCCTGTATCTTTATTTCAAGGTTCCAGGCAATCATTCTTTCGATATTGCAGCCTTTTATGCCTTATCTCTTACTCCTTCAGAGCAGAGCTGGATCTTTTTGGCATTTTTTCTAGCTTTTGCTGTTAAGATACCTGTCTTCCCCTTCCATACCTGGCAGCCTGATACATATACTGTCTCACCCATGGCAGGTACCATGCTCCTTGCCGGGTTGATGTTGAAAATGGGAATTTATGGACTAATCCGGTTTGTGCTCCCTATCGTCCCACAGGGTGTTGCGCAGTGGAGCAATCTGACTATGACTCTTTGTATTATTGGAATTGTTTATGCGTCTCTCATAGCTCTTCGTCAACAAGATTTGAAACGATTGGTGGCTTATTCATCCATAGCCCATGTTGGCTTGATGACTGCCGGGGTGCTGTCTGCGAATGAAGTTGCAATACAGGGTGCTGTGATCCAAATGTTTAATCATGGAGTGAATACTGTAGCAATCTTTTTCATGATTGATTTAATAGAAAAAAGATACAATACACGCATGATGAATGAACTCGGTGGGGTCGCTGGGCAGATGAAAAAGTTTGGGGTGTTTTTCTTTGTAATCCTTTTGGGAAACGTAGGCCTTCCTTTAACCAATGGTTTTATAGGTGAATTTCTATTATTGCTTGGCATTTACCAGAAGAGCACCTGGGCTGCGGCTTTTGCGGGGCTTACACTTATTTTAGGTGCCGCATACATGTTTAGGCTATATAGAAAGGTATTTTTTGGGCAAGCTTCAAATCAGCATTTTGATAGAGGAGATATAAAAAAATGGGAAAGTTGGACCATCATTCCACTCTGCACAATGATCATATTGATCGGAATATATCCTTCTTTCTTACTTAACATATCTGAAAAGTCCGTGGAGCAAATTCTTATTTTGTTCAATCAAAATAATATGGTTACGGGCAGCTTATGAATGTGTTGATATCACTTACTGCCTTAGGAATTATCGCAATGTTCAGCACCATATTTAAATGGCGTGCAGCATTGCTACCTGTTACGCTCATCGGACTTGGAGGTAGTCTTTTTTTAGCCATTACTCTTTGGAATACTGATGCTGAATTCTTCAACAGCATTAGAATGGACAACTTTGCCATTGCATTTTCCGCAGTATGTATTAGCGGGGCGATCTTCTCTATTATTTTTTATCATAAATTCTTTTACCGTGATGATGCTCATTTCGCGGAAGTTTTTGCCATTATTCTTTTCTCTCTTGTAGGCGCCGTAGTAATGGTTTCTTTTACCAATTTGCTTATGTTATTTTTAGGAGTGGAGATTTTGTCATTAAGCTTATATATACTAGCTGGATTAAGAAAAAGAGATATTCTCTCGAATGAAGCTGCATTAAAATATTTTTTAATGGGTGCTTTTTCCACTGGATTTTTATTATTCGGCATTGCCATGCTCTATGGAGCTACAGGATCTTTTTTATTGACAGAAATCGAACTCTACCTGCGTAATCAGGTAAACTCAACTCAGCCATTCATGGTTTCAGGAATTCTGCTATTGATGGTTGGGCTCATGTTTAAAGTAGCGGCTGCGCCCTTTCATTTCTGGACACCTGATGTATACCAGGGTTCCCCAACACTCGTAACCGGGTATATGGCTACTGTAGGAAAAGTAGCTGCCTTTGCAGCTTTCCTGCGTTTATTTCAATTTGCATTTGCTCCAACTCAGGATACTTACCAGGTTATCATTGCTACTGTGGCCGTTGTAACAATGTTTACGGGAAATATTCTGGCTATCTATCAGAGCAGTATTAAGAGAATGCTTGCATATTCAAGCATCTCACATGCTGGTTATATGCTTATTGCTATCATGGCCTCAAATAATCTCGCAAATAGCGCAGTGTTATATTATTCTATAGCGTATACAGTAGCTTCGTTACCAGCATTTGTAATTGTGTTGATCATTCAAGGAAACAGGATGAATGATTCCAACACCTCCTTTGATGGATTAAGCAAGCAAAATCCTGTATTGGCATTTGTTTTTGCTGTTTCTATGGTCTCATTATCCGGTATTCCCCCTACTGCAGGATTCTTCGCAAAGTTCTATATATTTTCATCTGCTGTGAAGGATGGATGGTTGTGGGTGGTTTTGCTTGCTGTCGTCAATTCATTCATTAGTGTCTATTATTATTTCAGACCCATCATTGCTTCTTATATGAAAACTTCTGATCATCCAAAAATTCCAGTAAATGCCACTACACAAGCTCTGCTCATATTCCTTACCATCCTTACGCTTGTTTTCGGCTTGTTTCCTGGTATATTCACTGGCATCATTTAGAAAAAATTATAAAACACTATTAGGCTTTAGAATTATATTGCTTAAATAGATATCATATTTATTCTTAAGTAAATTCTTTCATTATTAAATAATTCCTATTTTGCCGCATCCCTAACCATTGATCTAAAAAAGATGGCAAACAAATTATTTGTCAGAAAATCGCTAGATAAGCTTCTTGCTCAGGGTGACGCCACACATAATAACCTAAAACGAACATTAGGTCCTGTTAACCTGGTGCTTTTAGGTATTGGTGCAATT
>JACCZZ010000260.1 GCA_013695715.1 Chitinophagales bacterium
GAAATATTTTGACGGCTGATTATCTCAACATCATGTACATCCCCAATTCCGGGGAGCTGCTTGTTTATTGTGCAGCCCTGATCGGGGCGTGTGTTGGTTTTCTGTGGTACAATGCATATCCCGCTCAGGTTTTTATGGGAGATACAGGGTCGCTTGCCTTAGGTGGCATCATAGCAACTCTCGCTATTATCGTTCGCAAGGAATTGCTTATACCAATTCTCTGCGGCATTTTTCTTATGGAGAATATTTCTGTAATGCTGCAGGTATGTTATTTCAAATACACGAAAAGAAAATATGGGGAGGGAAGAAGAATTTTTAAGATGGCACCCCTACATCATCATTACCAAAAGCTGGGATACTCAGAACCGAAAATAGTAACGAGGTTTTGGATTGTTGGAATTCTGTTAGCAGTATTTACAATGGTGACTTTAAAAATAAGATAATCGACAGTAAGCTTTCTTCAAAATAAAACACGTGCAAAGAATTATAATACTTGGAGGTGCTGAAAGTGGAATAGGAGCCGCTGTACTTGCACAATCGCGCGGGTATGATGTTTTTGTCTCCGACAACAAATTAATAAAGCAAAATTTTAAAGATCAATTATATGAGTCAAATATTCGGTTTGAAGAAAATGCTCATTCCGAAGAAGAGATTCTCAATGCTCACGAAATAATTAAAAGTCCAGGCATACCCGAAGAGGCATCAATCATTCAGCTTGTGAGAAGGAAAAGTATTCCAGTCATATCAGAGATTGAGTTTGCCTCACGCTTTACTCAATCTACCATCATTGCTATAACTGGAACAAATGGTAAATCAACAACCGCTTCTCTTACATATTACATTCTGAATAAAGCAGGTCTCGATGTGTCGCTTGTTGGAAATATCGGAAAAAGCTTCGCCCATCAGATAGCAATAAATGACACTGCATATTATGTAGTGGAGATCAGCAGCTTTCAATTGGATGATTGTTATCAGTTCAAACCTCATATTTCAGTGCTTACCAACATCAGCCATAATCACCTCGATAGATATCATTACGAAACCGTCAGGTATGCTAATGCAAAGTTGCGCATTGTACAAAAGCAGGGCGCAGATGATTACTTCATATATAACGCTGATGATGAAGCTACAAGCGAGGCAGTTAGACGACACGTAGTTCCATCTGAAAAATTAAGTTTCTCACAGTATATAAAACTTCAGCAAGGGGCGTACCTAGATAACAATGAAATCATTTTTCAATCAAAAAAAAACTCTTTTAGCATGGCACTATTTAATTTAGGATTGCGTGGAAAGCACAATGTTTATAACTCAATGGCAGCGGGTATTGTAGCCAGTACATTGGACATCCGTAAAGAGGTTATCCGGGAGTCACTTGCTGATTTCAAATCACTTGAACACCGGCTTGAATGGGTAGCAGACGTGCACGGCATTGAATTTATAAATGATTCAAAAGCTACTACTGTAAATGCTGTTTGGTATGCCATGGAGAGTATTAGCAAGCCGATAATATGGATTGCTGGTGGGGTAGATAAGGGTAATGATTATTCATTGCTGGTTTCCTTAGTGCTGTCGAAGGTGAAAGCCATTGTTTGTATGGGGATAGACAACCGTAAGATTCATGAAGCGTTCGGAAGATCTGTGGATATGATTGTAAATACTCAAAGCATGAATGACGCGGTAAAGTCAGCATATAGGCTGGCCACCAATGGTGAATGTGTGCTGCTCTCGCCGGCTTGCGCAAGCTTTGATCTCTTTGAAGATTTTGAAGACAGAGGGAGGCAGTTTAAGGAGGTGGTAAAATCATTATAAGAATAGTGATAACAGAAAATGCATAAAGGTTTCAACTGAAATTTAATTCAATGGATTACGCTTCAACTCAGGTCGATCAAATTTTTAGAAAAACAAAGGGCGATAAGTATATCTGGCTGGTCGTCATTTTTCTTTCAATGATATCAATGCTTGCTATCTACAGCTCTACCGGTTCACTGGCCTTTAAATACCAGGGAGGGAACATGGAATATTATTTTGTGAAGCAGGTAATGATGATTTTGTTCGGCTTATTGCTGATGTATTTTGCTCATAAGATAAATTACACATATTACTTAAGAATAGCGCAACTGCTTTTATATATATCTATTCCGCTGCTTGCGTTCACGATGTTTTCAGGTGTTGAAATCAATGATGCAAGAAGGTGGCTTACCATTCCTGTTGTAAATGTTTCTTTTCAAACTTCTGACCTGGCAAAGCTTGCACTGATAATGTATCTCGCCAGGGTGCTTGCAAAAAATCAGGGGAACATAAAAGATTTCAAGCAGGGATTTCTTCCTGTTATGATTCCACCTATGCTGGTTTGCGGACTAATAGCTCCTTCGAATTTATCTACGGCTTCTATTCTGTTTGCAACATGCCTGTTGCTTATGTTTATAGGAAGGGTTAACATGAAGTACATATCTATACTGGGTTGTGCTGGAATTTTGTTGCTTGGTCTGATCATTATCGTTGCAATGAATACTTCCTTTCACGCAAGGGTTGATACATGGGGCAGCCGTTTACAAGATTTTTTTGGAAATGGTGAGGAAGCATACCAGGTACAGCAATCGAAAATTGCCATCGCTAACGGAGGTTTTTTTGGTGTGGGCCCGGGAAACAGCACTCAAAGGAATTTTTTGCCTTCACCATACTCCGATTTTATCTATGCAATAATCATTGAAGAATATGGTTTTATCGGCGCTCTACTAT
>JACCZZ010000263.1 GCA_013695715.1 Chitinophagales bacterium
CGCGAAATCCTGGAGTATGAAGGCTATAAAGTAGAAGAGGCCACTGACGGTATTGAAGGTTTGACCATGGTTAAGGAAAAATCTTACGATGCTATTCTGTTAGATATAAAGATGCCGAAGATGGATGGCATGGAGGTGCTGGATAAAATACAGCAGATGAGTACTGATGTCCCAGTTATAATGGTATCAGGCCATGGAACAATTGACACGGCAGTAGAAGCAGTTAAAAAAGGCGCATACGACTTTGTAGCCAAACCAATGGACCTTAACCGCCTGCTGATCTCGTTGAGAAACGCTTTGGAAAAGGCCTCTCTTGTAACTGAAACAAAAGTCTTGAAGCGCCGTGTTTCTAAAACGCGTGAGATCCTTGGCCAATCTCCTGCAGTAGAAAAGATTAAAGAAAAGATTGATAAGGTTGCACCAACAGATGCGCGTGTGTTAATCACAGGTGATAATGGAACAGGTAAAGAGCTTGTAGCCAGATGGATACATGAAAAAAGCAATCGAGCGAACGGACCTCTCATAGAGGTGAATTGTGCTGCCATTCCAGCTGAGTTAATTGAGAGTGAATTATTTGGTCACGAAAAGGGTGCATTTACCTCAGCTATCAAACAGCGGATCGGCAAGTTTGAATCGGCGACTAACGGCACTCTTTTTCTTGATGAGATTGGCGACATGAGTCTTAGCGCGCAGGCAAAAGTGTTGAGAGCTTTGCAGGAAAATAAGATTACCAGGGTAGGAGGCGATAAAGAGATCACTGTAGACGTGCGCGTAGTCGCCGCTACCAATAAAGATCTGAGCCGTGAAATAGACCGCGGCAACTTCAGAATGGATCTGTACCATCGCCTCAGTGTCATCATCATTCATGTGCCCTCACTGAATGATAGAAAAGATGACATCCCGCTTCTTGCGGAAAAGTTTGTTCAGGAGATATGTGAAGACTATGGCATTCCACGTAAAACGCTTACTCCAAAAGCGATTCAGGAATTGCAAAGCATCAACTGGACAGGTAACATACGTGAATTACATAATGTAATGGAAAGGCTGGTAATCCTGAGTGAAAATAAAATTACTGAGCAGGAGGTGCTTGCTTTTGCTGTTGCCAATGCTACGAAAGATCCGATGGAATCACTGTTCAACCGCATGAACAACTTCATGGATTACCGCGATCATATGGAGAAGCAATACATTGAATATAAGTTGCGTATAAATAACTGGAATGTTTCTAAGACCGCTGATGAGATTGATTTACAGAGAAGCCATCTTTATAGTAAGATGGAAAAATTTGGCTTGAAGCGCGAAGAGACACAGAGCAGCTCTTAGATATTTTATAGTTTATCCTTCTTCCGGATTATCAAATTTCCCTCTGTAAGACGGAACGGTTCCAAATATATGGTCCCACATTGGTGAGGAAACACCAAAGCCTTTTTCAGGAGATTGATAATGATGCAGATGATGATAGCGCCACCATGCTTTCATAAATTTAAATGGCGGAGCCATAGCATGGATTGCATAATGCATAGAGCCATAGATTAAATAGCCCGTTAAAAAACCCGGGAAAAACATAAATGCATTTACATGTAAAATGAAATAGAAACCGGAAAAGATTAAGGATGCAAGAATCAATGAAGGAACAGGGGGCATAAACAACCGTTCTTTATCACGTGGAAATTCGTGATGAACACCATGCGCTGTATACATGAATTTCTGCATTTGCGGATCTTCAGAATGATGATGAAACACAAACCGATGGATCAGGTATTCAAAAAATGTCCAGAAAAACATGCCACCAGCGTAGTATCCCAATACCGAATACCATTCCAAACGAAGGGTAAAAAGACTATAGCAAAGCATGGCGATGATGAGTGGAACATACATGCTATAAATCATTTGAGGCGTGGTCTTGGTAAGTATCTCCAATCGTTTAGATTGAAAAAGAGTTGCCTGACCCTTATTTTTAATTTTCATCTCCATCGTTGAAAATGGGTTTGTTACAAAGATACTGGTAATTTATAATCTCTATAAAGCTATAGTTTAGAAAGTCTTCGAGCTATATGCGCGGTGAATATAGCTTACTACCTCTTCAAAGTTAACTTTCAAGAGAGCCGCACCCAGCTTTAATTACATACTTTTGCACCATTTTTACTATGGCTGTAAACAAAGGAAAGCCGACAATACTTGTGACTAACGACGATGGCATCACATCGCCGGGTATCCGCACACTGGTTGAAGAGATGCGGAAATTAGGAACTGTGGTTGTCGTTGCTCCTGATAGTCCTCAATCAGGCATGGGACACGCAATTACCATTGATCAGCCTTTGAGGCTTGAGCATGTACAGATGTTTGATGATGTGGAATCATATCAATGTACAGGTACTCCTGTTGATTGTGTAAAGCTCGCGGTTGATAAAATTATCAAAGGCAAACCTCATCTCTGCGTCTCCGGCATCAATCATGGCTCAAATTCTTCAATTAATGTGATCTATTCGGGAACTATGT
Organism: Chitinophagales bacterium; assembly: GCA_013695715.1. Lineage (GTDB taxonomy): Bacteria > Bacteroidota > Bacteroidia > Chitinophagales > UBA10324 > JACCZZ01. The sequence goes on from JACCZZ010000263.1 coordinate 2,500, forward strand.
CAGCCGCAATGGAAGCTGCCATTGAAGGCATTGATGCGATAGGTTTTTCATTTCTGAACTACTCATTTGAAGCCGATATGACATTACCAAGAAGGGTAGTTCGTGAGCTTACACCCGAGGTTTTGAAGAAGGGACTTCCTAAGTATACCTTATTAAATGTGAATATTCCTGATTTCAGGGAAGCGGAATATAAAGGAATAAGAGTATGCAGGCAGGCGGTCGCAAAGTGGGAGGAAGAATTTACTGAGAGAATAGATCCGCGTGGTAAAAAATATTATTGGCTGACAGGAAATTTTGTGAATAAAGATGCTGGTGATGATACCGATGAATGGGCTCTTGCGAACGGGTTTGCCTCTGTGGTTCCGGTGCAATTTGATCTTACTGCTCATCATGCCATTCCTCACCTCCACAAAATAATAGGTAGTTGAATGGATGGCAGAAACAGGTATTCTAAGGGAAGGGACAACCGGTATTTCGGTGCCTTTTTGGGCCTGGCATTTCC
>JACCZZ010000275.1 GCA_013695715.1 Chitinophagales bacterium
CTCTGTTTTTAAACGCCTGATGATTTTTCTTGAACGTGCATCTGCAAGAAAGAGATCAAGAGAAAATACATTTCGTGCGGATAAAAAAACTACATATTTACCATTAGGACTTACAGAGGGAGCAAAATCCTGTTCATCAATAGCTTTGCGGTCTTCAAACATCCTGCGGCCTACATTATATTCTGCTGAAGGTGCATTAAGGAAAGGGCGGTAATAGGCTTCTACAGATTCTTTCCATTGCTTTGAAAAATCTTTTGATTTCATATCAAATACATTCTGAATTCCTCTTTCATAACCGTATATAGCGCACTCTTTAAATAAGGTTGGAATGATGTTATCCCCCTTAATGCCGGTAGCATAAGCCCAGAAAGCCTGGCCCCAGCGATATGGGAAATAGTGGTAGTCATTTGTCATCTTTCTAAGGGTGGGAAATTTATCATTCATTACAGCATCACGCAGCCACATGGAAGTATTTGGGTCATATGACCCTATAGATAAATATTCTGCCAATCCCTCGATGAACCAGAGAGGTAGATTGCCAATATTTCTGATGCTTGTGGAATCTCCACGAATAAGAATATCATACTGAAATGCATGCACAAGCTCATGACCTATAACGTGGTTGTTATCCTGCCATGAACCGGTTAAAGGGATAATTACACGGTTCTTATTTCCTTCGGTAACACCTCCAATTCCCTCACCAATCAAACCGGGAATAATGTCAGTCTGCTGAAAATGTTCCGGACTGGCATATAAAATTATCGGATTTGGCTCGCTGAACTGATGTCTGAATACCTTAGAAAGCCGGTCATACCAGATTTCAGAGATCTGTGCAGCATCTTTTACCGCATCTTTCTCTTCTTCATAATAATATATCCGAAAATGAGGAGTATTATAAACTGACCAGTCAAACTGATCATACTTTACTTTATTCTGACCAAAATATCCCTGTGCTGATGCGAAAACAGAAAAGATCATTGCCGCAGCAAGCAGCATGAATGACTGATAATTAATTCTCATGAAAGTGGATTTACAATTATTGATTGTAGAATCAGATCATAAAAAATAAGCATATCCAATTAGGTGCCAAGGAAATGAGACCACTTTGAGATTATGATTGATGACATGTTAATGACAAGAGAACAGAGCACCTGTTCAGATCCCGAAGTTCATTGCCTGAGATGACAGGTGCTTATATTAGTCTTAGCAGACTATTTAAGGTTTAGGAGGTTTAATCTGGATGAGGTCAGAAGCGGATTCGAACCGCTGTACGAGCTTTTGCAGAGCTCTGCCTAGCCACTCGGCCATCTGACCATTTTGAAAGGTGACAAAGCTATAAGATAATTTTCATTTTACAATTGCTGAGCATCTGCAGCCTGGAGAGGATTGCTTCTAATATTTTTGAATTATAAAGCCTTAACAACTGTGTTAAATGTTTTTGCATCTTTTTTCCTGGAGAGAACTGAATTCACTGCGGTTACGATATTTGGAGTATCTATCCCATATTTCGTCAGCAGCTCCTCAGGTTTTCCACTTTCTCCGAAGGAATCCATTACTGCAACCATTTCCATGGGAATAGGGTGATGCCTGGCGACCACGCCAGCTATAAGATCGCCCAAGCCGCCAAAGATCTGATGCTCTTCTGCAGTTATTGCACAGCCCGTCTTTTTTACTGATTCAATAACAGCCCTTTCATCGAGCGGCTTTATTGTATGAATGTTTATGACCTCAGCACTGATGCCATCAGAGGCTAGAATGCGAGCCGCCTCAATGGCTTTCCATACTAAATGCCCGGTGGCAAAAATGGTAACGTCTGTGCCTGAAGCTATCAGTTGAGAGCGACCAATCTCAAAAGAAGATTCCGAAGTAAAGTTTGGAACTTTTGGTCTACCAAACCGAAGATAAACAGGACCCTTATAATCAGCAATGGCAATGGTTGCTGCTTTAGTTTGATTATAATCGCAGGGCACAATCACCGTCATGCCCGGAAGCATCCGCATCAACCCTATGTCTTCAAGTATTTGGTGGGTAGCGCCATCTTCGCCTAAAGTAAGACCTGCATGCGAAGCACATATTTTTACATTCTTGCCTGAATAGGCTATAGATTGGCGGATCTGATCGTAAACCCGACCAGTAGAAAAGTTTGCGAAAGTAGAGGTATATGGGATTTTGCCCCCAATTGTTAATCCGGCTGCAATTCCCATCATGTTTGCTTCAGCTATGCCTACCTGTATAAACCTATCGGGAAATTCTTTAATAAATTTATCCATACGCAGCGAGCCCGCGACATCGGCGGTGAGCGCCACAACATTTGGATTTTTTCGGGCAAGCTCTACAAGCCCATCACCATATCCACCACGAGTTTCCTTCTTGTCTTTATCATTGTACTGATCGAGCATTGTATAGATAAATTAGAATTTAATTTTAGTAATTGATCTGTCAATATTCAAAATCAGATAGATCATCCCTA
>JACCZZ010000283.1 GCA_013695715.1 Chitinophagales bacterium
CTTCATTTGCTACATTTGCTTTCTATGTCAGCTGTAAAAACAAAAGTTTCATTTGAAAATACTCAGATCGCCTTTTCATATAAATCTATTGGTGAATTAAAAAAGGCAGCCTGGCTGTTCTCATTAATCAATCAAAACTGGCTCGTTAAGATTGGCACAAAGCTTACTCCTTTAGCCTTTAGCCTTAGATTGCCCATAAAACCATTAGTACGTGCAACTATTTATAATCAGTTCTGCGGTGGTGAATCGCTCGAAGCGTGTGCTCCCGCAACTCAGCGGCTTGCAGTACATAATGTTGAAACAATACTCGATTATGGGGTTGAAGCAAAAGAGAGCGATGATGAATTCGATAAAACAACAGCAGAAATTATTAAAGCCATAACTTTTGCAAAAGCTAATCAGCACATACCTTTTGTAAGCGTAAAAATAACGGGCATTGCGGCTTTTGGATTATTAGAAAAATTGCATGCAAAAGAAAAACTTTCTGATGGAGATCTGCTTGCCTTTAACCTTGTAAAGGGCAGAATGCATCGCCTCTGCAATACTGCCCTTGAAGCAGGTATTGGTGTCATGATAGATGCTGAAGAAACATGGATACAAGGTCCCATAGACGAGCTTGCCATGGAGATGATGAGACTTTACAACAAGGAATCAGCCATAGTTTATAATACCGTTCAGCTATATCGTATCAACAGATTAGATTATTTGAAATCCTCTTTCACCGAAGCAACCGATAAAGATTTCATTCTCGGCGTTAAGCTGGTGCGGGGAGCATACATGGAAAAGGAGAGAAGGCGAGCTATAGATAAAAACCATCTTTCGCCAATTCAACCAGATAAAGAATCAACAGATCGTGATTACAATGATGCAGTAAGATTTTGCATTGATCATATTGAAAAGATCAGCTGCTGCGTTGCTTCGCATAATGAAAAAAGTTCGATGCTTGCTGTGGAGCTGGCAGATGAAAAGAGCTTGCCTGCTGCCCATCCACACCTTCATTTTTCACAACTTTATGGCATGAGCGACAACATAACCTTCAATCTTGCTCATGCAGGATACAACGTTTCAAAATACCTGCCCTATGGCCCTGTAAAAGATGTAGTGCCATACCTTATGCGACGGGCTCAGGAAAATACATCCGTTGCAGGTCAAAGTAGCCGTGAGCTGTTGCTGTTAAAGAAAGAATTGAAGAGAAGAGGTAATGAGTAACGTATGTGCTACGATATCGTTAATAAAGTTAGTCTGAAATGTTTCGAAAGAGCACCCTTCTCCTTTGGAGAAGGGCTGGGGATGAGGAAAAAAGTGGCAAGTAAATTCTTTGCTGATATCTAAACACTTATTCAGTTTTCAAAATTAACTTACCATCATGAAACAATATCATGATCTCCTTAAACATGTTTTAGAAAATGGGATTCGAAAGGAGGACAGAACCGGCACTGGAACGTTAAGCGTTTTTGGTTATCAGATGCGATATGATCTTGCTGAGGGTTTTCCTTTAATAACCACTAAAAAACTTCATATAAAATCAATCATACATGAGCTTCTCTGGTTTTTGCAGGGCTCAACGAATGTTAAATATCTTCAAGCACATGGTGTCACCATTTGGAATGAGTGGGCAGACACAAATGGGGAATTAGGTCCGATCTATGGAAAGCAATGGCGTTCGTGGCAATTATCTGATGGCCACGCCATTGATCAAATTTCGGGAGTTGTTGATCAGATTAAAAATAATCCTAATTCTCGCCGGCTAATCGTCAGTGCCTGGAACGTGGGAGAGTTGGATCAGATGGCTTTGCCGCCTTGTCATCTACTATTTCAATTCTATGTTGCACCAGCAAGTATAGAAGTAGAAAGGCCAAAGCTTTCCTGCCAGCTTTATCAGCGCAGCGCTGATGTATTTCTTGGAGTTCCTTTCAATATTGCATCTTATGCGTTGCTAACTCTAATGATTGCTCAGGTTTGCGACATGCAGCTCGGTGAATTTATACACACTTTGGGTGACACACATTTGTATCTTAATCATATTGATCAGGCCCAACTCCAGCTCTCACGAAATTTACTTCCTTTGCCTAAAATGAAAATCAATTCTGCAGTGAAAAATATATTTGATTTTCAATACCAGGATTTCGAATTGCTGAACTATAATCCCCATCCATCCATAAAAGCTCCAATTGCAGTATGATCATCTCTCTTATTGCAGCAGTTGCTGAAAATAATGTAATAGGAAAGAATAATAAATTGCCCTGGTACCTTCCGGAAGATCTAAAATATTTTAAGAAAATTACTTATGGCCATCATGTTATAATGGGCAGAGGAACATATGAATCTTTGGGTAAGCCCTTATCAGGAAGAACAAATATCATCATCACCCGTCAGAAAGATTATGAGGTTCCTCAATGTATTATTGCAGGAGATCTGAAATCTGCATATATCTATGCCGAAGAGTACGGAGAGGCCGAAGTGTTTGTTTTAGGTGGGGGAAATGTTTTTAGTCAGGCTTTGTCCACGGCTGATAAAATGTATATAACACGGATTTTTCATTCATTTCAGGGCGACACCTTTTTTCCGGAATTCAGTTTAGCTGAATGGAAATTGGTAAGTGAAAAGCGCTATGATGCCGATGAAAGAAATAAGTTCCCGTATTCATTTCAGGTTTATGAATCTAAAATATAGGGCAATTACTTGAATGTGATTATAAATAATGTGATCAGCATCGTAGATAGCCTTTCGATTGACTTCAAAGATTCTGATATTTTTAACCTCCAAAAACAGCATTTTGTCGAAAAATTCATAAGATTTCTATTGAGAATATTCTACTTTGCCTTTACATTGCAGGGCATTTCAACTTTTATTTATTTCATATAAACACAACTAATGAAGAACTCATATTTAATAATTGTAGCCCTGCTTCTTAGCGCATTTCAACTACCTGCACAAACAGCAGATGATGTAATTGCAAAACATGTAAATGCCATTGGAGGCAGAGAAAAGGTTAAAGCCATCAACACTATAAAGCTTTCAGGTCTATTTGATGTGGGGGGTGGAGTTCAAATACCGTTTACTAACTATTTCGCTCGGCCTGATAAGATGAAGATTGAAGCTACATTTCAAGGCATGACTCAGCAAATTGTTGTGGATGGTGACAGCGGATGGCAGATCAATCCTTTCATGGGATCAAAGGATCCTGAACCAATGAATGGTGATCAATTTAAAATGATGAAGCAACAGGCAGATTTTGAAGGACACCTTGTGGATTTTAAAGACAAAGGATACACCGCAGAGTTGCTTGGGCAGGAAGATTTTGAAGGAACACAGGTAAATAAGATTTCTCTTTCCAATAAAGAAGGGGAACAAGTAACGTATTATCTTGATGCTGAAAGTAATCTCCTTTTAAAGGAATCGCAGAAGATAAAAATGGCAGACAATGAGGTAGAATCAGAAAC
>JACCZZ010000285.1 GCA_013695715.1 Chitinophagales bacterium
GCTGCTATCTCTTCAGGAATAATAAATGCGGTAAGCAGGGCTCCAAAACCTGTTGCGGACGTGCCTTTCGTATATATCCGGTTGGCATCTATTGGGAAATGCGATTCAGCCCAATGTATTGCTTCAATGTAGCGACGTTGCGGATACGTTTTTACTATTCCTTTTGTGGGAACAGGATTATTGTTAGAATAGATATTAAAATTTTCGTGATAACAACAATAATGGGTATTGTCGCCAATATTCCCAGAATTATCAGGAATTGGCAGCCAATCATCTACACCAAGTACATAGCAATCAGATATAGATGCATCAAGCCCAACTCCACCACCTGCAATAGCACCTTCGCCCTCATAAATAACTACAAGAGGGTAATTGCCGGCATTACCCCTTTTTGTGATGTAAAAATTAAAACCGTATGATCCGGTACTGTTTAGTGCGGGGTATAGTGGCGTTTCCTGGTTGTTTCCGAATTGAACATATTGTTGCTTCTCTTCTCCGCCTGATGCTACAACAACTTTCTGAAACACTGGCTGGGGCTTAGCAATCGTCTCATTCACAGGAGTCATCAGCGCGTTTTCTCCAGGTGTAATGGTTTTAGATTCTATACCTGTAGTAAGGTTTGTAATGGTGACCGCATAATAATATTTTTGATTAGCCGTACAGGTAACAACATATAAACCTTGATTAGCCGTCAGTGGTTGTCCATTGTCCTTTATCTTATAATATACCTTTTGACTCCCTCCCTGTGAGAGATGAATGTTTTCAGATGAATTATCACGTACAAAACCTAAGAATTTATTGGATGTAATTTGTGAGGTATTGGTGAATTTAGTGTTAGAGCGATATATGTTGTATTGCAGATTCGACTCTGAGGGATCTGTCCACGTAAGGAATACCTGACCATTAGAATATGAAGCAGTAAGATTCGAAACTGAATAGGCAAAGCAATTTTGCGGATTATACATCAAGGAAAGAAATATAATCCCTACCATAATATAGAGATTTCTTGTTTTCATAAAGAAGAGTTTAGATTGTGATTGGAAAGGAAATTTTAAAAAACCCGCCTGCCTGATGCTGGCAGGCGGGTTGGATAATTAGATAATGCAGATTAGAAGAACAGCTTCTTTGTATCGGTGAAGAAATCGCTCCTCAATTCAATGATAAAAATGCCTGAGCCAAATGCAGGAATTTCAAAATCATTGCTGCCTGCCTGCAGGTATACTTTTTTGTTCATCATCACCCTGCCCATTAGATCATAAACATAAAGAGAGCTGTTTTGATCAGCAATTACATCTACATGTGCCGTGTAGCCATTGGATGAATGGGTAAAGAACATTTGAGGCTTTGGAGATTCAAGTGTGCTTCCTTCAACGCGCTGACAACTATTAATCTTCAATTCAATCCTATTCCCAGATTTATTAACTGTTACAGCTTTAAGAGTGATTGGCCCATCACCATAGTTTAAAGAACCACTTTGAATCAAGTCATTGTCATCATTATAATTTTTCCAGTTGATGCTGGCACCATTCACCGGGTGGAAGTTTTGCTGATTACGGAAAGTAATGTCAGTCTTGCATGTGGTATATTGCTCTTGTCCTAGTCCACCACCGACGTACTGATTCTTTACCATTACAGTAATCGTATAATCACATTTATTATCTGTGATGTCATCATCCCAATCAAGGTAGCCATTGAGCGCGCCAAAGGGATCCCCATTTGTGGAAGTTCCATTACCCGGATTCTGGTCAATAGTACAATGAGAAAAGGCGGGATAAGATTTATTTGTTTGGTACCTGTAAAAATCTGGGGTCGTTTCCTCGTTTTCAAAATTTTTGCCATTGCCACTATGATTCCGCTGATCCCAGTAAAAGACACCACCAACATGGTTATTCTGCAATGAATCATACCATTCAATAATCCAGGGACTCCATGAAATGGTAATGTCCTTTTTACCATGAACATCAAATACGAGTGGCATTTCACTCTTTCGGTTAATATTTACCATCTGCCGATTGTCTAATACTGTATAAGCAGGTAGAAATCCTGATTCATTTGGCACATGAACATCGCTTTTAAGCTGATCTTTAGCATCACCCCACATCTGCAGGTAAAGTTGGCCCTTACTGCCTATAGGTGCCACAAACATGGGCTCAACTATCGAATAGCACGCAGCAATTTCTTTAGGATGAATCATAGCGCATAGCAAGGCTCCATATCCCGAAGAAGATAATCCTTTCGTGTATACCCGTACTGGGTCAATAGGTAAGGTTTGTTGTGCCCAATGCACAGCATCCATAATTCGTGTTTGCACATACATCTTAACAGTGCCTGACTTAGGAATGGGATTATTATCTGAATAGATATTAAAGTTTTCGTGATAACCGGAGAAGTAGGTGTTATCTCCTTTACCCACCTCGCCTCCGCCACTTGGAATTGGTAGCCAGTCAAATACGCCGATGATATAACAGTCAGTAACTGATGCATCTAATCCAACACCTGTATTAAGAGTTGTGCCTGCGCCTTCAAATACCACCATAAGAGGGTATTTAGTCGCATTTCCTCTTTTTGTAAGATAAAAATTAAAACCATAAGAACCTGTGCTGTTCATAGCAGGATACAAAGGGGTTTCCTGGTTGTTTACAAACTGAGCATACCAGTTTTTAACCTCACCATTACTTGTAGAATTCTCCTGGAGCACCGGTAAGGGGCGTGCTACCACTTCGCTTATTCCAGAAGAAAGGCTGTTCTGACCCATAACTATTACCTTGGACTCGGAGCCATTGGAGAGCGTAGTTACAGTAACTGCATAGTAATAGGGTTGATTCGTTGTGCATGTAACTACATACAGTCCCTGCTTACTTGTTAACGGTTGACCGTCTGTTTTAATTTTATAGTATACATCACTATTCTTCAGGTCAGAGAAATGAAGGTTCTTCGCTGAATTATCTCGCACAAAACCCAGGTATTTTGAAGAGATGAGGTTGGCTGAGCTTGAAAATTTTGTAGTAGATCGGTATACCTTGTATTGAAGATTAGTTTGGTTGGGATTCGTCCAGGTGAGAAAAATTTGACCATTACTATAGGTAGCTTTCAGATCTGTGACGTTTAACCCAAAGGAATTTGAATATCCTGTAAAAAGAAAAAATAACGGAATGAGAATGCGTAAAAAATGTTGATTTGCTCTTGTTTGGTTTGTTGTTTTCATTGTTAAAATTTTAAATGAGAATCATTGGTTGACTGTTTAATCAAACTATTAGGATTTAATTGTATTCAAATGAATTTACTATGTGCACTTTTCTGGTACAGGTCTCATGTGAGACATTACATTCTGTCAATTGAAGTATATAGTAAGTGTAATTAAAACCATCGCCGGAGAATCAATTTTTTCTCCGGCAATGGTGTCATGCTCAGCTGTAGAAAAGGTGCTGAGAATTCATATCAGAAAAGAAGCTTTTCCGTATTGGTGAATGTTTCTCCCCTCAGTTCAATCAC
>JACCZZ010000291.1 GCA_013695715.1 Chitinophagales bacterium
CCATCACGCGCTGATTGCCAAATGAAAAGATTTGGATGATGTTTTATAAATACCATTGGATGCAATGGCTGAATATATTTTTCATCGGATTCCTCAAACAGTGTCTTTTCAAAAGCCCCAGTGTTTGCGTTATAGCTGTTAAAGTGTAAATGGTTTTGATCCCGGTTCAGTACAGCGATATAAACATGCTGTTCATCAGGACTCCATTCAATATTCGTCAGGTACTGTTCTGCAGGTTCACCAGTTTGCAGAAATATTTTCTTACCAGATGCTATATCATAAACACCCAGAGTAACGTGATGACTTTTTCCACCAGCCATGGGATATTTTATCTCCGTTACTCTGGCCGGCTGTGTTGTCCAATCTATGATGGGGTAGTCAGTCACCATAGTTTGATCCATTCGATAAAATGCCAAACGTGTTCCTTTTGGTGACCAGAACGTTCCTTTAAAAATTCCAAATTCTTCTCTATGAACTGACTGTCCGTTCACAATATTCGAATCAGCGTCGTTTGTAATTTGCTTGATTGTGGTTCCATCAGAGATGAATAAGTTGTTTTTTACCGTGAATGCCGAAATTTCTTTGTTAGCCTCAGTATCTATATTCTCGGCTTTTCCCCCAAAATCCCTTGAACCCTGCACTGCGAGGGAGGAAGTTGAAAAATTATAGTTTATAGATTTTTGTGAAGCAGTGAAATTGAATTCATCTCCGTTTTTCCATAAAATAGCTGGAAAGATATTTACGGTATCAAGATTTAACTTTTTCAATTCTGTATTTAATTCTATTAGAGACAGCACTTCGCGTCGGTCAGTGTTCTCCACAGTTCCTCTGATCAAGATACTCTCCTTTTCCACATAAGAAAAATCATTAGTGCCTTTGATCCATTGCAATTGATTTAGTTTCTGAGGAGCCAGTGTTGTCCGCTGCCTTAATACCGCATCTTCAATTGATAAAAGGTTATTCTGTGCAGAAATTGAATAAGTAAGGAGAACAAATAAAAGACTCAGTGACAGAAGCTTGTTATTCATAAAGAGTATTTTAATGCTAAATCAACAGAAAAAAACCCTATATGAGGGTATTTTATTTTAACCAGTGGAACAGAAAGTAAAACGAATTAGGAGATTTTACTTCCATCTGAAATTTTTTCTGATGGCATTACAAACTTTAATTTCCCGCTTTCATCTTCAGCCATCAAAATCATTCCCTTTGATTCGATGCCCCTGATTTTTCTAGAAGCCAGATTTGCAACTACACAAACCTGTTGTCCGATAATTGCTTCCGGTGAGAAATGTTCGGCTATACCTGAAACAATCGTTCTGGATTCCTTGCCCATATTAATCTTCATTTGCAAAAGCTTATCCGCCTTTTTTACTTTTTCTGCGGTTTCAATGGTTCCAACTAATAACTGAAGCTTAGCAAACTCATCATAGGTAATTTGTTCATATGAGACCTCAGCTTGCATAGGTTTTTTATCTTCAATGGTCTTTATATCCTGTGTTGTAACCTTCGCAGGCGTATTATAATGAAGTTTTTTTAGCTGAAAATCCATTTCTTCATCTTCTATTTTTTTAAATAACAACGATGGCAAACCCAGCTGATGTCCGGCTTCTAAAACATTCTTACCGGATACATCATCCCACTTCAGCGGTTTAATGTTCAGCATCGTATAAATTTTATTTGAAGACTCAGGAAGAAATGGAACAGACAGCATTGCGAGGTGAGCCGTAACCTGAAGAGAGGTGTTCAGTACGGTTTCTACACGTGCCCGATCTTTAGCAATTACTTTCCATGGTTCATTGTCGGCTAAATATTTATTTCCAGTACGTGCAAGGTTTATCAGCTCATATAAGGCATCTCTCAACTTGTATTGCTCAATACATTCAGCCATGTGATGCCTCACAAGCGTTAACTGTGCTATACACTCTGAGTCCGATGCATTCAGTTCATGCGCAGGTGGAACTTTGCCTTCAAAATAATTTTGTGTGAGCACCAGCGTACGGTTCACAAAATTTCCAAAGATTGCAACCAACTCATTATTTATCCGAGC
>JACCZZ010000337.1 GCA_013695715.1 Chitinophagales bacterium
CAATGATTATTACAAAAAGCATAACGGCAAAAAATTAACCATAGACCCGAAAGACCGCATCTCCATTTACGGACAAGAGAGCAACCAAACCACCTGGCGCTTAGCGAAAATGAATCTTGCCATACGCGGCATTGACAGCAGCAATGTGAAGTGGAACAACGAAGGTTCTTTTTTGAATGATGCGCACAAAGATTTGAAAGCCGATTTCATCATTGCCAATCCTCCGTTTAATGACAGTGACTGGAGCGGTGAATTACTGCGTGATGATGCGCGGTGGAAAATACTCGGAGCCAAATTACCTCCGCCTGCTGCCAATGCGAACTATGCATGGATCATGCACTTCCTCTATCATCTTGCGCCGAATGGTCTTGCAGGTTTTGTGCTGGCGAAAGGTTCACTCACTACCAAAACCAACAACGAAGGTGAAATAAGAAAAGCGCTCATTGAAAATGATCTCGTGGATTGCATTGTGAACCTGCCCTCGAAATTTTTCTCAATACACAGATACCTGCCTGCCTTTGGTTTCTAAGAAGAAACAAGCAGAACAGGAAAGGACAAATTCTTTTTATTGATGCACGTAACCATGGCTTTTTAGTGAACAGAAGAAACAGGGATTTATCTGCTGATGCCATCACCCAATTTGCAAGTACCTACCACAATTGGAGAAACAGCAATGTCACCCTGAGCGGAGTCGAGGGGTACAATGACATCCCCGGCTTTTGCAAGAGCTCAACCATTGATGAAGTGAAAGCAATGAACTATGTGCTCACTCCCGGCAGATATATTGGCTTGCCTGATGATGAAGAGGATTTCAATTTTGTGGAACGATTCACTTCGTTGAAAGCAGAATTGGAAAAACAAATGGCTGAAGAAGAGGAATTAAACTCTAAAATCAGCCAAAACCTCTCAAAAATAGTTCTGTCGGAAAGTAAACTATAAAAACTATTAGTTTACCTTTAAGCTATAAAGTAAACTATAATAAAGCCAAGTTTACTTTCGTGAGGTATGATACAGCTTGAAAAATACATTGCCGGGAGAACTGAAAAAGGAACAGGCTACCGGTATTTTGTTCCAAACAATGTCAATGAACAATGGCAGTGGAATTCGCCGGAGATCAACCTTCTCCTTGAAAAGGCGGCTGTAAAATTAGGAGAGCTTAATTCATATGCGAGGCTTGTTTCTAACATAGATCTGTTTATACAGCTTCATGTTACCAAGGAAGCTGTGGTTTCCAGCAGAATAGAAGGCACTCAAACGAGCATGGATGAAGCGCTGATGCCCGAGGATGAGATCAGCCCTGAACGACGTAATGATTGGATAGAAGTAAATAATTATATCCGTGCAATGAATACGGCTATAGCCGAACTGGAAAAACTTCCCATCTCATCAAGACTGATAAAACAGACGCACCGGATATTGATGACCAATGTAAGAGGCAAGCATAAAATGGCCGGAGAATATCGCACAAGCCAGAACTGGATCGGGGGCAACAGCATTGCCGATGCTGTTTTTATACCTCCTCATCAAAAATATGTGGACGACCTCATGGGTGATCTGGAAAATTTCCTGCACGAGCAAAACATTTCAGTGCCATTGCTGGTGCGAATCGGCATTGCTCATTACCAATTTGAAACCATTCACCCTTTCTTAGATGGCAACGGTCGTATAGGTAGGTTGTTGATTACTTTGTTTTTGGTGAGTAATAAAATACTGGATAAGCCACTGCTCTATCTATCCTCCTATTTTGATAAAAACAAAAGTCTCTATTATGATAACCTTACATTGGTACGTACAAAAAACGATATGACGCAATGGCTGAAATATTTTTTAGTAGGAATAGAGCAAACCGCCGCACAGGCAGTTACTACCTTATCAGAAGTGTTTGAATTAAAGGCGGGTCTTGAAACAAGGTTGCAATCTGATTTTGGCCGCAGAAGCCACACTGCTTTAAAGCTGATGAAAGAGCTTTTTGTACATCCCGTGATTACTATAGCTCAGGCACAAAAAATCTCCGGGCTTAGTAAAAAAGCCGCTAATGCCCTGGTAGCCATTTTTGCACAACAAAACATATTAAAGGAAATCACAGGGCAGAGCCGCAACCGGGTTTTCGTTTTTGAACAATACTTAAATCTTTTTAAATGACATGAGTGAGATGGAATAATTTCTAATAGAAGAAGTAGCAGATGTACGAACTGGTTGTCAATAAAGGTTAGAGTTCAAAATTTCCGATCTATTGGCCTGATGATGAAGATGATTTCAGTTTTGTCGAGCGATTTACTTCGCTGAAAACAGAATTGGAAAAGCAGATGGAGGAAGAAGACTTGCTGAATAAACAAATAACTAATAATCTTCTAAAATTATGTTTCATGAATATCAAAACAGTTAGAAGAAATATTCCTGCTGAAAGAGAAAATCAGAATGACCGTTTCAGAGTGAAATATGGGAATAAGGGTGATTTCGAAATTTTGAAAGTAGTAATTACAAGAATGAAAACTGGCGAAGAATTCCTTTACGAATTTGATTCTCATAATTTAACTGATAAAGATTCTATTCACTTCACTACTTCAGTTGTAGGAAATCAAATGAAAGTTGATTGGGATGATTTTATCTCAAGTAAGGCGAGAT
>JACCZZ010000044.1 GCA_013695715.1 Chitinophagales bacterium
CAAGGCGGTGGAAGCCAGTCCTGAATATTGCAGAAACTCTCTTCTTGAAAATTTTTTCTTCATGTTAAAATTTACTTCTTAACGATAGGGCTGCTCTAATAGCTTTAGCACATCTGGTATTCCGGCATTGATAGCAACTGCTCCGCAAGTGATAGAATGTAATTCTGTTTTGTATTTTTTGTTGTAAAGGAGTCAATGTTTGACTGCCCTGTCTTTAATAGTGTTGGCTGAATTAGAAATGACGACACTGATTCAAAGATTTTATCTTCCGGATCTGATGCAAACATTTTAATAAACTGATTCCAGTCGGCTTCAGTTTTCGAATCGTTAATTATATTGTTCTGATGCATCATCTCTTCCACCTCTGATTTAGCACTTACCTCATAATTTTTCCCAAACAACATAGAATCTGCAAGATTTAATCTGAACATAAGTGTAGACCCATCCATCCAGTTTTTACCTCCTGGCCAACCAGCCACATTAGGAGGATAAAGAAGCTCCTGCCCCATAATCCTTTGAGGAAATTGCAGGCTCCTCGAATTATTAGAGGAAATTTTGAATGCCCGGACGATCCCGGCGAGCAATTCAATCGGAGACTTAATTTTTACGCCTATATTCTCCTCCTCATAAAACCAACTGGAAGAAAAAATTTCTTTCATCAGCTTTTCAATATCATAATCTGAATCATAAAATAAGGCTGCAAGATCACTTACTCTTTTTTCATTCACTTTTTCATTTACAAAAAAGCGATAGATCTTAGTAGTGATGTGAATTGCTGTCTGCTTATTCTTAAGGATCATCTGAATTACATCATCCCCACTGAAGTCACCTCGTTTCCCAAAAATTTCTTTTATGCCGGAATCATGCTTTTCTGAGCGTATAATAAAGTGATCGGGAGGAGTTATTGACCAGCCGGTGAATGCCCGTGCTGCATTCTTCACATCTTCTTCCGAATAATTTCCTTTTCCAAGAGTAAACAACTCCATAAGCTCACGCGCAAAGTTTTCATTCGGACTGCCTTTTTGATTTTTCATGGTATCGAGATACTTCATCATCGCCGGTGATTTTGAAACTTCCATCAGAAGGCTTCCGAAATTTCCCAAGGCATGCTTGCGGATGACGTTTGCATATTGCTGTGCATGATAGCCAGCCTGAGGTCGGCAGGCAAGATGCCCATGCCAGAAGATCGACATTTTTTCTCTCAGTGCATTTTCATCTTTAAAAAGAAGTTTTACCCATGTCTCGCTTACATCACGTACCTGTCGACGTGATTCCTGCCTCATCCCCTTCATCTCCTCCTTCGAAAGATTCATTACATCTTCCCTCGTATGATTTTCTTCGGGAATAATGTCTATTGGAGAATAGTTTATGGAATCTCTAAACAAGCTCTGCAATGCCGTCTCCTTTGTCGTGAACTGCTGCACCTGCTGCACTGATGGGCCGAAGCCTGCCCTCCACAATAAATGATTGATCTTCTTTCTCTCCGTTACCATTAAATGTTAGTCAAGGGTTCAAGACTTGTTTAATTAAGTAAAGATTAATTCTCCGTGTCTAAAAGGGCTTTCGAAATGAAATAAAACCCTAAATACAGATGCGACAAGAAGTGATAGTTTCAGCTAAAGCAAAATCGAAGAGATTGCTTCATCCGATGAAAGATCGGCATTCGTAACGACAATTTTATATGGCGGCCTTCCAAGAATCTGATGAAATAAAAACAGGCTAAATTCAATTTCTTAATAATTTCATTGTACAGATTACTTCCCAATCAAAAATGGTAATTCCCCAAAGAGGATCTTTATTAGGTTTTCTTCGGAATGTAAAATTCTGCTTACTTAGTTTTTCAGGATAGCAGCTATGCCGGGTAATTCCTTCCCTTCAAAATACTCTAAGAGTGCACCTCCGCCAGTAGATACGTAACTTACTTTATCAGCGAGGTTAAATTTATTTATGGCTGAAACAGAATCACCCCCACCAATTAATGAATATGCACCTTTAGAGGTGGCTTCGGCAACAGCTTCTGCGATGGCCTTAGTACCAGCCTGAAAGTTGCTGAATTCAAATACACCCATAGGCCCATTCCATAAAATGGTTTTTGATTGGAGAATAACAGTGCGAAAATCTCCAATGGCTTTTGACCCAATGTCCAATCCCATATAACCTGATGAGATGCTCATGCTTGCGCATTCACCACGCTCGGCATCATTGCTGAATGATGATGCAGTAACAGAATCAGATGGCAGCAGAATGTTAACATTCTTCTCTTCCGCTTTTTTTATCAGTTGCAAAGCATTGTCCAGGCGGTCTTCTTCGCATAATGAATTTCCAATATTGCCACCTGTTGCTTTAAAAAAGGTATATGCCATTCCACCTCCTATAATAATGTTATCAGCTCTGTCTAGGAGTCGCTCAATAATTAGTATTTTATCTGAAACCTTAGCTCCTCCAATTATTGCGGTAAATGGTTTTGCGGGATTACTTATTGCCTTGTCTGCATTTTCTATTTCAGCATTCATTAATAATCCAAACATCCTTTTTTCCGGAGAGAAAAATTGAGCGATTACTGCTGTGCTTGCATGGGCACGATGTGCTGTTCCGAAAGCATCATTAACATATACATCACCCAATGATGCTAGTTGATTTGCAAATTCTTTATCTCCTTTTTCTTCTTCAGGATGAAAACGAAGATTCTCAAGCAACAATACTTCGCCAGGCTGTAAAGAAGCAGCCATTATATTCACCTCTTCACCAATACAATCCTTTATAAACTTTACCTTTCGGTTCAGCAAAAGAGCTGTTGTTGCCACCACATGGTTTAATGAATATTTTTCTTCAGGTCCGCCTTTTGGTCTGCCTAGATGAGACATTAAAATAGCGGAGCCGCCATCATTAAGAATCTTATTTATGGTAGGAATTGCTGCACGAATGCGCGTATCGTCTTTTACCTCAAAGGTTTGCTTATCGAGAGGTACGTTGAAGTCAACACGAACCAATGCACGCTGATTGATAAAGTTGTAGGACGCAACAGTATTCATTGCTTAGCCGTTAATTCAAGATGAAATTCCTATCAGATCACAGGAATTGCAGATTTTTATACAGGTAAATTCTAATTTTAACTGCTAGCTGCAACATTTAACCGCTTCTCTTTGGTGATTAATCCTGCAAAGTATTTTACGGTTCTAACAAGCTGTGATACATAGCTCATCTCATTATCATACCACGCTACGGTTTTTACCAATTGCTTACCACCCCCGTCTAACACTCTTGTCTGAGTGCCATCGAATAATGAACCGTAGGTAATACCAATTATGTCGGTACTCACAATTTCATCTTCCGTATAACCAAATGAATCGTTTGAGACAGCTCTCATAGCGGCATTCACCTCATCTTTAGTTACTGGCTTCTTTAAAGTGGTAACAAGCTCCGTGAGAGAACCAGTGATTGTAGGTACACGTTGCGCAGTGCCGTCTAACTTTCCTTTTAATTCAGGCAGCACTAACCCGATGGCTTTCGCAGCGCCGGTGCTATTGGGAACAATATTCATTGCAGCAGCACGTGCCCGTCGGAGATCACCTTTTGGATGAGGAGCATCCTGTGTATTCTGGTCATTAGTGTAAGCGTGGATGGTGGTCATCAATCCGATCTCTATTCCAAAATTATCATTAAGAGCTTTGGCCATGGGGGCAAGACAGTTCGTGGTGCATGAGGCGCAGGAAATAATCGTTTCACTGCCATCAAGAATCTCATGATTCACATTGAAGACTATTGTTTTTAAATCACCTGTTGCAGGAGCAGAAATTACAACGCGTTTCGCCCCTGCGGTGAGATGGGCGGAAGCCTTCTCCTTATCAGCAAAAAATCCAGTGCATTCCAAGACCACATCAACATCGTGATCTCTCCAGGGAATGTCAGCCGGATTTTTTTGAGCATATATTATTACCTCATCACCATTCACTACAATAGAATTTTCCGTTGCTTTTACATCTGCATTAAAACGGCCCTGGGCCGAATCGTACTTTAAAAGATGTGCAAGCACCTTCGGGCTGGTGAGGTCATTAACGGCTACTACATCAATGCCGTCCATCTGATAGATCTGCCGGTAAACCAAACGACCGATTCGCCCGAAACCATTGATAGCTACTTTTACTGTTGACATAACGGATTAAGCTTTTCTAAACGTGAAGAAAATTGTGTGGCAAAAATAATCAAAACAGTCATTCTGCAAAGGAACGTTATTCAGTGGGGGAAGTCTTTTGCTTCTAAGAAATAAAAGTTTTTATCTTTGCACCTCTCATTGAAACGGCGCGTTGGTCAAGGGGTTAAGACGCCTCTCTTTCACGGAGGAATCAGGGGTTCGATTCCCCTACGCGCTACGATTGTATTTAATTCTTATGTAGAGGAATTAATAACGAAGTAATAGACTTCGTTACTTTAAAAATATGAAAGGCAACCTGCCACTCGAAAAACGGTTAAGAGG
>JACCZZ010000358.1 GCA_013695715.1 Chitinophagales bacterium
AATGAGAGCTGATAAGGCATCTACATTTTCCGCATTTAACTTTATATCAAGCTTCACCAGGTCACCGGGCCTATAGCCGATAGGATGATAATCAAAAGAGGCATATCCGCGTGAAATGGATTTCAGCTTATCATAAAAATCAAAAACTATTTCTGCAAGAGGCATTTCAAACGACACCTCTACCCGAAGCGGAGTAAGATAATTTTGGTTTTTGAGAATGCCGCGTTTGCCAATACACAGTGATAAAATGGAACCCATATATTCCGGTTTCGTGATAACCTGCGCCTTGATATAAGGCTCTTCTACACGATCAAGTTTGGTAGGATCAGGAAATTCACTTGGATTATTCACTACCATAAATTTTCCATCTGTTGTATATACATGGTATGATACGTTAGGAACAGTAGTGATTACTGGCATATCAAACTCACGATCTAATCTTTCCTGGATAATTTCGAGGTGCAGCATTCCTAAAAAACCACACCGAAAGCCAAATCCCAATGCGGCTGAAGACTCAGGCTCAAAAGTAAGAGAGGCATCGTTGAGCCTTAACTTTTCCATTGAATCACGCAGCTCCTCATAATCATCTGTATCCACCGGATAGATACCCGCAAAAACCATCGGCTTCACCTCTTCAAATCCATGAATAGATTCTTTACAGGGATTATTTTTTAGTGTTAGTGTGTCGCCAACTTTTACTTCGCTGGCATCTTTTATACCAGTAATGATATAGCCAACATCGCCCGTTTTCACTACTTCGCGCGGTGACTTCTCTAATAACAGAGCGCCGATTTCCTCTGCATCATACTCACTGCCTGCATTGAAGAATTTAACCTTATCACCCTTTCTTAATTCACCATTAAATACGCGATAATATACAATTACTCCGCGATAAGAATTAAAAACAGAATCAAAAACCAAAGCCTGTAATGGTGCGTTGGGATCACCTTTCGGAGCAGGTATGCGCCTTATGATATTTTCTAAGATGTTATCAACGCCTTCGCCGGTCTTGCCGCTTGCCAATAAAATATCTTCCGGTTTACAACCGATGAGATCAACAATCTGATCGCGGGTTTCCTCAACCATGGCGCCATCCATATCAATCTTATTAATGATGGGAATGATTTCCAGATTGCTTTCAATCGCGAGGTAAAGATTTGAGATGGTTTGGGCCTGAATTCCCTGTGAAGCATCCACTAACAGAAGGGCTCCTTCGCAGGAAGCTATGGCTCGTGAAACCTCATAGCTGAAATCAACATGACCGGGAGTATCAATAAGATTTAACACATACCTTTCACCTTGCTGCTCATAAAGCATCTGAATTGCATGGCTCTTAATCGTTATCCCTTTCTCCCGCTCCAAATCCATATCATCAAGCACCTGGTTCATCATCTGCCGCTCTGTTATGGTCTTGGTCTTTTCTAAGAGTCGGTCTGCGAGGGTGCTTTTTCCATGATCTATATGGGCAATGATGCAGAAATTACGAATATTTTTCACAGCCGCAAAGATAGCTATTCGCACCGGATGCGAAAGGAAGACTTTTCACTCCCAACAAGAGATGCTCTTGTTAGATGCACCTTAGTCGATTATATGTATATGGTATTTAAGGAAGGGAAGTCACAGGTGAATTGTCTATATTATTCTTTATAGCTCTATATTGTACTTAGATCTATACAGCGAAACTTTCGCCACAGCCACAGGTACGGGTTGCATTTGGATTTAAAAAATGAAATCCTTTTCCATTCAATCCATCAGAAAAGTCGAGCTGCGTGCCATATAAATAAAGGAAGCTTTTAAGGTCGCAAACAAGCTTCATACCTTTATCTTCAAATACCTGATCATCACTCTTTGGAGTATTATCAAAATCCATTTTATATGAAAGACCTGAACAACCACCTCCAACTACTGAAACCCTGATGAAATAAGATGGATCGAGGTTGGCTTCATGCCATAGCGCCTCTACCTTGTTTTTTGCTTTTTCACTTATTGTTATCATAGATTTATCATTATTGAATTATCTTATAAAGTTTTAATTTAGCACACTATAAGCAAAACCATTTTTTCTAAAATCAGTTCAAACACATCTTTTATAATTTGATAATTGCCAGTTTCTCTGCTTTTCGCAAGCGGCAATTGTTGTACTGTAATTGAAAAAATACAATTCTTTTTACAATACTCAGGTTGTTAATAGTTGATGTTCTTTCCCTTCCTTAAACATTTCCCAAAGAGGACTTCGTTCTCTCAACTTCAAAACTGCGTCTGTTAACCGTTGTATTGTATAATCTACCTCTTCTTCAGTAGTAAATCTTCCTAAGGAAAATCTAATAGATGAATGTGCCAGGTAATCACTTAGACCTAACGCTTTCAGCACATGAGAAGGTTCTGGAGATGCCGATGTACAAGCACTTCCTGAAGAAATCGCAATGTCTTTATTGAAAGACATCATTAAACCTTCGCCCTCTAAATATTTAAATAAGATGTTAGAAATATGGGGTAATCTTTGAGAAAGACTTCCATTCACATAAATTTCTTCAAGTTTCAGCAAAGATGTTTCAAGCTTATCGCGAAATTTTCTTAATCTTTCAGCATCTGGCTTCATTTCGTGCAAGCATAGCTCACATGCGGCACCAAAACCTACGATGCCTGGAACGTTCAGAGTACCCGACCGCATTGAACGCTCATGTCCGCCACCGTCCATCTGGGCTATAAGCTTCACCCGGGGATCTTTCCGGCGAACATATAAAGCACCAACCCCTTTCGGCCCATACATCTTATGCGATGTTAATGATAACAGGTGGATGTCCTCGGCATTCACATCGATTGGTATCTTTCCGGCTGCCTGAGTTGCATCTATATGAAATAGAACATTATTCTTATTGGCAAGCGCTGCAATTTCACTTATTGGATGGATAACACCGATTTCATTGTTACCATACATTACAGAAATTAAAATTGTGTTGCCTGTGATGGCAGATTCCAAATCAGCGAGGTCAATCTCACCTTTATCGTTTACTTTGATATAGGAAACATGCCCACCTAATTTCTCTATATGCTTGCACGTATCAAGAATTGATTTATGTTCTGTAGTGACCGTTATAATATGATTACCCTTAGATGCATACTTTTCAAAGACGCCCTTTAAAGCCAGATTGTTCGATTCTGTAGCACCCGATGTAAATACGATCTCTGGTGGATCAGCCTTGATAAGCTTAGCTACCTGCTTGCGTGCATGATCCACTGCTTCTTCAGCTACCCAGCCAAACGGATGGCTGCGGCTGGCTGCATTTCCAAACTTTTCTGTGAAATAAGGGAGCATAGCTTCCAGCACACGGGGATCGCATGGAGTGGTTGCGCTATTATCCAGGTAAATCGGTAGCTTTAGCATTATCTTCCGCAAAATTAAGCAAATGCTATAAGTAACCCTGTTCGTCCATGGAAAAAATAGAGCATATAGGAATAGCTGTAAAAGACCTTAAACAGGCAAATGAGACGTATGGAAAATTACTGGGAGTTCAGCCTTATAAAACAGAAATTGTTAATGCTGAAAATGTGATCACCTCTTTCTTCAAAATTGGAGAAAGCAAGGTAGAACTTCTTGAATCTACAAATCCTCTTGGTGTGGTTGCAAAGTTTCTCGATAAAAAAGGCGAAGGCCTTCATCATGTTGCATACTCTGTTAAAAACATTTATGACGAGATGAAAAGGTTAAAGACGGAAGGCTTTGTATTGCTGAATGATGAGCCAAAATATGGGGCCGACAATAAGTTAGTATGCTTTATTCATCCCAAAGATACAAATGGAGTGTTAATAGAGCTGTGCCAGGAAATCATATAAATTGAATGGTCTGCATCATCACTTTAACTTCTTAGCTTCAGATTGTGCATTTCATGGCTGCATTAAACATTATGAAGGTGATATTAAACATTATTAATAAACATCTGCACAGCCAATGCAATAAGTACTATCCCAAAGAATTTTTTCAAAACAATCAGTGACTGCGAACCCAATTTATGCTCCAGCCAATTCATAGATCGTAATACCAGATAGATGATCAATAGGTTGATAAGAATACCTGCAGTAAGATCAATGATGGAAAATTGAGTTCGAAGTGAGAGAATAGTAGTTAGCGTACCAGCACCTACTAATATTGGAAAGGCAATAGGTACAATGTTGCCTGATTTATTGTCGCCATCTTCGGCTTTGAAAATATTCCAACCAATAATCATTTCAAGTCCTAAAAGCAGCAATACGAGCGCACCGGCAATTGAAAAGGATTGAACTTCAATGCCCAAAAGATGAAGCAGTGCCTCACCAATTAGTGAGAAGGATATCATCAGTCCACCTGCAAATAAAACAATTGAAGTTGGTTTTAAATGATTACTTCCTTGTTTCGAACTAAGAATTACAGGGACAGAGCCAATTACATCTATTACAAGAAATAGCGTGAGTGAAATAGAAAGAATATTGGTAAGGGAAAACATACATAAACTATTTTGAGGTTCACTAAGGTTTAGTGATAATGAAAGAAGACCTAAATAAAATTAAAAATAATGAGGAGGTCGCGGTCAACAGATCCACGAAACGCTCCAATGTATATGATGGAGCTGGGAAGTAAATTTTACTATATATGGTCGTGAAAACATAAGGATGTAAAATTACAACAAATAAGCTACTTTCCTACCTTAAACCTTTTAGTTATTGCATTTGAAGTAACCATCGGGTAACGAAATCTTTTGGACGATAGTTCAACTGAAGAACAAAGCCAGGAATTTGCACTTAAGCAAGTCATTTGCATCACCACTTATATTTGCGAAAATTTTTATGCATGCTTAACCTACAATATTTAAGAGCCAATCCCGATGAAGCTGTTAAGCTATTGGCTAAAAAACATTTTGATTCTAAAAAGTTAATTGATGAAGTAATTTCCATGGATATAATGCGCCGCTCTACCCAGGCTGAGCTGGACTTGTTGCTCTCTCAATCAAACAAAATCTCTAAAGAGATTGGCCAATTGTTCGCACAGGGAAAACAAGAAGACGCAGCAGAGAAGCGGAAAGAATCTGTGAGATTAAGAGATGATGCAAGAATGCTCGAGAATAAACTTAAATCCTATGAAGATAAAATGTATCAATTGCTGGTATTGCTTCCTAATGTGCCTCACGATTCTGTTCCGGATGGAAAAACGCCTGAAGATAATGTAACGGTACGTGCAGGGGGCAGCATGCCATCGCTTCCTGAACATGCGAAATCACATTGGGAGCTTGCTGCTCAATATGATATTATTGACTTTGAAATTGGCAACAAAGTAACCGGCTCCGGCTTTCCCTTTTATAAGGGTAAAGGTGCAAAGCTGCAACGAGCGCTCATATCTTTTTTTCTCGATCATGCAATAGCTAAGGGATATGTTGAATATCAGCCACCACTGCTTGTAAATGGCGAGACAGCTTTTGCAACAGGACAATTGCCTGATAAAGATGGCCAAATGTATTTCGTATCAGATGACAAGTACTACCTGATTCCTACGGCAGAGGTACCGGTTACCAATGTATATCGTGATGTGATGCTTAAGGAAGAACAGCTTCCTGTTAAGATGACAGCCTATTCCCAATGTTTTCGGCGTGAAGCAGGCTCTTATGGAAAAGATGTTCGCGGATTGAATCGGCTTCATCAGTTTGATAAGGTAGAAATTGTACGCATTGATCATCCTGATCGTTCATATGACGTTCTTGAAGAGATGGTGATTCATGTAGAGGAGCTAATCAATAAGTTAGAATTACCATACCGCATTTTGAAATTGTGTGGTGGGGATATGAGTTTCGCCTCTGCGCTTACCTATGATTTTGAAGTTTTCTGCGCAGCGCAAAAAAAATGGCTGGAAGTGAGCAGTGTGTCAAATTTTGAAACATTTCAATCTAATCGTATGAAGCTTCGCTTTAAAGATCGTGACGGTAAAATTCAACTCGCACATACCTTAAATGGAAGTGCCCTTGCCTTACCGCGAATTGTTGCTTCCTTACTTGAAAACAATCAAGCGGCGGATGGTATCAAAATGCCTTCTGCTTTAATTCCTTACACAGGATGGAACAAAATTGACTGAACTCCCTTTGGTAAGAATAGCAACAGCTTATACAGAAATATAGGAATGAGCTAAATTCGCATTCTAAATTCCAGTATCTGTAGATCATTCTTTAAACATTGCAACATGAAAATATTTCTTACTACTCTAATCATTATAACAGGAATTCTGACGTGCCTGAATGGGTTGGCCCAATGTTCTTTTACTCCTACTATAACTCCGTCTCAACCCATCCTATGTCCAGAATCTACGGATACACTTATGACGCAAATGTATGACAGCTATCAGTGGTATAAAGGAAACAATCCGATACCGGGAGCCACCAATCAATTTTATATAGTTGATGGGAATGATGTTGTGGAAGAGTTTAAAGTAGCAGCAACTTTAGATGGTTGTACTGAGTTTTCTGATGCAGTGTTAGTGGATGGATATGTTTTTCTACTTCCTTATGTAATTCAGTCGGGCGATATGGGCGTATTTGATCCAGATACATACACTACTATCCTTTGTACAGGCGACACCCTGAAACTTGAACTTGGCTTGCCATATAGCGAAAATATACAATGGTATGATGATGGTTCCGAAATTCAGGGTGCAAACAATCAAATTTATTATGTAACTGAATCAGGTAGCTACTACGTTTGTGGTGCTCCTGAAGTTTGTCCTGATTATCTTCAATGCCTGGGGGTAACCATAGATGTTCAGTTCGTTGATCCCACGCCCGTCATCACATTAAATAATGATGAGTTAATAGCAACTGAAGCTGATTCTTACCAATGGTATTTAAATGGTGATGCCATTTCAGGTGCTACTGATCCAACTTATATACCTGTTATTTCTGGTTCCTATACTGTAATGACAGTAAATCAATATGGCTGCGAGGGAATTTCTGAACCTTTTGAATACTTTACAACAGGTGTAGAAACTTCTTCTAATAACATGTTTTACATCTCCGGTTCCACACATGAACAAATATCAATAACGTTTCCTCAGCCATTTTCAGGAACATTAACATTATTTGATCTTTCAGGGCGAGCATTAATGAATAAAAAAACAGATAACAAGATCTATGTTAGCTTAGATGTTAGTGCAATGCCGGTAGGAATATTTTTTATAAAGATGGAGAATTCTAAAGGGGTTTCTGTTGCTAAGTGCATCAAAAACTAACCCGGGTTCAAGATTTTTAACGATGCAGACTTAATATGATCAGAAGATGGCGCCCATTCTGCTATATGGTGTTTGTGGTGGACGTAATTAAATAACAAATGCTTAAAAAAATTTTTGCATGATGTTTGTAATTTGGAAAAATCTTTTTAATTTTGTCTCCCGCTTTTCGATAAAGCCCCCAAACTAGTTCCTTTGCAAACTTCTGATCCTTCCTTAAATAAGGGGAAGGCCTTTAACGGCTCAGTTGTTCTGGTTCAGTAATGCCTCAAGCAGATAAGCTCATTT
>JACCZZ010000378.1 GCA_013695715.1 Chitinophagales bacterium
TATTCTTAACCTCAATGCATTTATTTCAGGGTTTCGCAGTTTTATCTATCTCAACATTATCGATATAAAGGGGTAAGGTGCTGTCTACATTCCAAAAAGAAAGCTTAAGCTTATTATAATGATCAGCCGTATTCCCGTTAATATCAATGGTGATATCCTGCCACCTTCCAGGTGTTAGAATACGATATATGCGGTATCTATTTTCCTTTATTAGCTTGTCATCATTCCAAAGACCTATTATTATTTGACTTTGCTTCCAAAGATTCCATTCCATAGAAGGTGCATAAACTTTTGCTACAGCATGGTACCAGCATTTTTCACTGTCATTTACAGCAATGGTAAATTCTGGACTAAATGGAAATTGCTGATTAATGAATATTGAAGAGGATTCAGAGAAAAAAATTGTAGAGACTCTCTGAATACTATCTTTTTCTAAATCATTAAAATATATTGGTGCTAAATCTTTTTTTAATGATGGAGGAAATTTCTCATGATAATCTAAGTATTTTTTATCGGTTTCATCAATAATATGTTTTCCGAAAACACTCCAGTAATAAGTTTTATTCATAAATAAACCATCAATAATCCCCTGCGAAGAGAAATATGCCTGATAAGCCATTGTTAGATTAAGCCATGTGCAGGCGATTGCGAAAAGTGCCAGCAGCAATTTAGTAAATGAATTATTTGAAAGCCATCTGATGGACGCACTGAGGGGAAAAGCAAGAATTGGATATACCTGAATAGCAGCCCGCATAGAGAAGCTTCCGCCATAGAGCCAACTATCCCATGCGCTCATAATATAAAAAAAAGGAATGGTATAGAGAGCTATAAAGTAAAATTGCTTTCGCCAATATTTGTATAGGGGTATAAATCCGATAACAGCTAAAATCATCACGGGAGTATAAACTAACCATCCCTTCTCGTAACTCATGAGCACATCCCATAAATGGGGTTTTAACCAACTAAATGTTTGGTCCTCCCCATAGCTGAAGTAAAGCCACGAACCGGAATATTTCTTCCAGTACAATAGTTGAATACTGCCTATTGCAAAAACAATGAGCACAAAAAGAAATATGTGTGCAAGGTGATTCTTTAGGACTAATAGTTTAGTTATAAAGGAAGTTCTATCATGAATACCCCATAATACAGGGATCAATACGATTAGAATTTCAGTTGGCCTGATCAATGCACTTAAACCGCAACATAACCCGAGGAGAATTGTATATTTATAACCTGGATTTTTATACCAGTTGATCGTTAAAAGAAGGATGAGGCAGTATAATGCAAAGAGATAGTTATGGGTGAAACCATTATCGAGTGCGATATACTCTAAGTAGTTTGATGCTAACCCGATTATCAATAAGGTTGAAGCCACTATATCATCCATAAAGTATAATAATAAAATCTTCCGCAAAAGCCAAAGACCCAGAAAGCCAAATAATACTCCTTCAATATTGATTGCAATCTGGTATGGCAATGACAACCCATCACGAGGAAAATTGAATAACCGTGAAATAATATCTGCAGAGATAAAAGCGGGTAAATACAATATAGCCTGACCGCATGAATACTTAAAAATATAGTTTCCATTAGGAGCCTTCCATCCTGAGATTCCGCCTGCTACATTATACAATTTTACCAGAGAGTCAAGACGAGTTAACTTTGCGGGATCATCATAAAAAAAGGCTGGCAGATAGCTGTAATATCCAAAGACATCCCATGTAAGGTTGTGCATTATTCTTTGTTCAGTTGATCGATAAATTCCATTCAGAATTAGAACAACTATAATATTGAATAAAAGAGCATTCCAGGATGTAAATAGAATTTTCATAGAGGTGCAATAGGCTCCTCTAAGATATTACAATATAGTAACGGTGATTATGTATGAATGGTTAGCAATTCACTATACTCGGATTGAAGGACACGATTATCAATAGAGCTTCCTAATAACTTCCTACCTGCCAACGACCTTTTAAGCTACTCCGACCTAATGACTCTCTGCGTATAATAGCTTATCATTTATCCGTAGACGTAAAATATAATAAGAGCCTTAGGTTTCATTGATATAAGTTAAAGAAGCCCGGGTATAAGATTTTAGGGGTACATTTTTATTCATGATAATGATTTCATTTTTTCAGGTAAAAAGATCTATCCTTTAGTTTTTATCTTTAACCTCTAACTTCTAAATAATATGGCATTAGAAATAACAGGAAAACTACTTCAGGTTCTTCCGGAACAGCTCGGACAAGGGCAGAATGGTCCATGGCTGAAACAAAATTTCATCATAGAAACCCAGGAACAGTTTCCTAAAAAGGTTTGCATCGTTTGCTGGAATGACAAAGCGGAAATACTTAAGAATTTAAAGCCCGGAGATGAGGTTAAAGTAGCTATCAACCTTGAATCGCGAGAGTTCAATGGCAAATGGTATACGGACGTAAAGGCCTGGAAAGTTGAGCCAACTACGATAAGATCTTCACCAGGAGATTTTCAACCTGACCCGGAACCAAAATTCATCGAAGCCCGTGCAGAATTTAAAGATGACCTACCCTTTTAAGCTTTATTTAATGCTCAGCAACGTACAGTATCAAACAGCTATTTTAACTGCTATTCTTAATCACTAAGAGGAATTTGCAATTCTCCAGCATCTCGCTGCCGAATTAAGTGACGAATATTCTATATTTATCACATGGATGTTATACGCCTGCACGATCTGCAATTTAAACCACTTGTGCCCGCCGAACTTATTGAGCAAAGAATTAAGGAGATGGCGGCACAAATGAACCGCGAGCTAAAGCATGAACGTCCGCTCTTCATCGCAATTTTAAATGGTGCCTTTATGTTTGCCGCAGAACTTATGAAGCACCTTAATATAGAATGTGAAATCACTTTCGTGAAGTTTTCTTCATACAATGGAACCTCATCTACTGGAAAAATAAAAACAGATCTTGCGTTGACTGAAGAAGTTAATGGTCGTAACGTAGTGTTGCTGGAAGATGTCGTGGATTCGGGAAGTACGATTTCTCACCTTCTTCATCAGTTTCAGAACTACTACCCGGAAACTATTAGTATTGCAACATTGCTGCTAAAGCCCGCGGCATGGGACAATGACTTCGAGATAAAGTATATTGGGTTCAAGGTTCCTGATGAATTTCTGGTAGGTTTCGGACTTGATTATGATGGATTGGGAAGAAATCTTCCGGGTGTTTACATTAGGCATTAACAGTGATCATCACACAATCAATGAATATCTATAATATCAATAGGAAATAGGTAAAATTGCAACGGATGCTTAACATTATTCTATTCGGACCACCTGGCAGCGGCAAAGGAACACAGGCCTTAAAGTTAAAGCTGAAATATGCGTTGATACATATTTCTACAGGAGATATTTTCAGATCTGAAATCAACTCGCAATCATCATTGGGAGAAGAGTTAAAATCTTATATGGATCATGGACAACTTGTACCTGATGAATTGACCTTTCGCGTATTAAAGAGTTACCTCGGGGAAAATGATCTCGAAAAATCGCAGGGCATAATTTTCGATGGATTTCCTCGTACGATCCCTCAAGCTGAAGCGCTTGATACTTTTTTAGCCGAAAGAAAAGAGCCAATCCAGGTAGTATTGTCACTGCTTGTGAATGAAGATGAGGTGGTAAAGAGGATCGTGCTTCGTGGCAAGTCTTCAGGTCGCTCAGATGATAATGATGAAACCATTGTCCGAAAACGGATGCAGGTATATCGCGATCAGACCTTCCCTTTAGCTGCCTATTACACCGCTCAAAATAAATATGTAGAATTGAACGGCGAAGGATCTATCGAAGAGGTTTTCACATCGCTCTGTAATCATATCAATCGCACAGTGGCTCTTTCCGAAGGTGCTGATGTAATTTAAGCAGCTTACACACTTCATTCATATTCGTGGAAGGTTCAAACTTTGTTGATTATGTAAAACTTTTTTGCCGCAGTGGCAATGGTGGTGCCGGCAGTGTGCATTTCCGCCATGATAAACTAACGGCGAAAGGAGGCCCTGATGGAGGAGACGGTGGCCGTGGCGGCCACATCATTCTTCGTGGTAACAAACAATTGTGGACGCTGCTTCACCTAAAATATCGCAAACATATTCATGCAAAAAATGGAAAAGGTGGCAGCGATGCCCGCCGCACAGGAGGCAGTGGTACAGATATTACTTTGGAAGTGCCTCTTGGAACGGTTGCTAAAGATGGTGATACCAATGAGCTAATGTTTGAAATAACTGAAGAAGGGCAACAGGAAATACTGATCAAAGGGGGCAGGGGCGGATTGGGCAACTGGCACTTCCGGAGTGCAACCAACCAGGTGCCCATGCATGCTCAGGAGGGTGAGCGGGGTAGTGAGGGCTGGAAGATACTTGAGCTGAAACTGCTGGCTGATGTTGGATTGGTTGGTTTTCCGAATGCAGGCAAGTCAACGCTTTTATCCGTAGTAAGCGCAGCAAAGCCGGAGATAGGCAACTATGCTTTTACCACGCTGGTGCCTAATCTCGGTATTGTTTCTTATCATGAAAACAAATCTTTCGTGATGGCAGACCTTCCCGGTATCATCGAAGGTGCACATGAGGGACGGGGTTTAGGACAGCGATTTCTTCGGCACATAGAACGCAATTCAATGCTTCTTTTTACAATAGCTGCCGACAGTGATGACATCAGAAAAGAATATAAGATTCTGCTCAACGAACTAAAGCAATACAACCGCGAGCTTCTCCTCAAGCCACGATTATTGGTTCTTACAAAAAGTGATATGATAGATGAGGAGCTTCAAAAGCTGATAAAGAAAGAATTGCCGCGCACCATTCCTCATATTTTTATTTCATCCTTAACAGGAAAAAATATTGATAAGCTGAAGGATAAAATCTGGAAGCTGCTAAACCCATAATGGCTTGCTGAATAGACGGATATTAACTAACAGAAAAGTATTAAGTCCTATTTAAGAATACCACGGTTAAGGGTTAATTCTAAAATATTAGAACTTTACTT
>JACCZZ010000386.1 GCA_013695715.1 Chitinophagales bacterium
ACATCACATCAATTTCAAAACTGCACGAAAACAAAAGTAGGTGCCAACTATCGGCTTTGATGTGTACATAAGTTTTAGATATCCACAGCAATTGTTTGTGTGTAGGCAGTTATAACTGTTTATTTCATATCCGGAAGATCATGCCACTCAACTATTTGGAACGAGAAGGAGCCCTTTTTATTTGAGGAATGGTAATTTAGCACCTCATTTATGCACACTGCATGGAAATAAAAGCTGGCGACCTGCTCTCCGAGATCAATATTCCTGCGGATCTGCGGGCGCTCGGTAAAGATAAATTGTACCAGGTTTGCGAAGAGCTGCGCCAGTTTATAATTGACACTGTATCAGTCTACGGCGGTCACTTTGGCGCCAGCCTCGGTGTTGTTGAGATGACAGTGGCCATTCACTATGTCTTCAACACACCCTACGATCAGCTCATTTGGGATGTTGGTCACCAGGCTTATGGCCATAAGATCTTAACAGGAAGACGAAACCGTTTCAGCACCAACAGGAAATATAAAGGCTTGGCCGGTTTTCCATCACGTTTTGAAAGTGAATACGACACCTTCGGAGTAGGCCATTCATCCACATCAATTTCAGCAGGTGTAGGCATGGCTATCGCGAATAAATATAAAGGCGAAAAAGACAGGCAGCACATCGTGGTCATCGGGGATGGCGCCATGACTGCAGGTATTGCTTTCGAAGGGATGAATCATGCAGGCGTTTCTGACACCAATCTGCTCATCATCCTCAATGATAATTGCATGAGCATAGACCCTAATGTGGGTGCACTAAAAGAATATCTAACTGACATCACCACCTCTCATACCTACAATAAAACACGTGATGAGATATGGAACCTGATAGGGAAGATTGGTGGTACGGGTGCGCAAAAACAACTATCGAAATTAGAGGCGAGTCTTAAGAGCGCTATTACAAAAAGCAGCAATATTTTCGAAGCCCTCAACCTTCGATATTTTGGGCCCGTAGATGGCCATAACATCAACCGTCTAATAGAAATTCTCGAAGATCTGAAGCACATCCCTGGTCCAAAATTGCTTCACTGCATCACCACGAAAGGAAAGGGTTATCACCTGGCTGAGCGGGATCAAACAAAATGGCATGCACCGGGCCTTTTTGATAAAGTAAGCGGAGAAATTTTTAAAAAGATTGCAGAAAAACCACAGCCTCCAAAGTACCAGGAGGTCTTCGGACTCACCATTGTTGAGCTGGCAAAAAAAAATCCGAAAATCATGGGCATCACTCCCGCCATGCCTTCAGGCTCTTCATTAAACATCATGATGCAGGCCATGCCCGGTAGAGCCTTTGATGTGGGAATTGCCGAGCAGCACGCCGTTACGTTTTCAGCAGGCCTAGCTACTCAGGGTTTGATCCCTTTCTGTAATATATACAGCACTTTTCTGCAGCGTGCCTACGATCAGGTGATTCATGATGTGGCTTTACAGAAGCTGCATGTGGTTTTTTGTCTTGATCGTGGAGGACTGGTTGGTGAAGATGGCGCTACTCATCAAGGTGAGTTTGACCTAGCGTACCTGCGCATAATCCCCAACATGATTGTAAGTGCTCCGATGAATGAGGAGCAACTGCGAAACCTGATGTACACTGCACAGCTTGAAAATCAAAAAGGTCCATTTTCAATCCGATACCCAAGAGGCGAAGGTGTTTTAGCTGATTGGCGTCGGCCATTCACAGAAATAGAAATTGGTACCGGTAGAAAAATTTCTGATGGTGAAGATGTTTGCATCCTGACCTTGGGTACGCCAGGAAACTTCGCCATTGAGGCCTGCCGCAAGCTGCGTACTGATGATATTTTTGCTGCCCATTACGACATGCGTTTTTTAAAGCCCCTGGATGAAAAACTCCTTCATGAGATTTTCAAACGTTTTAAGAAGATCATCACCGTAGAAGATGGAGTTATTAAAGGAGGATTGGGAAGTGCCATTCTGGAGTTTATGTCAGACAACAACTATTCTGCCTTGGTTAAACGATTGGGCATTCCAGATAAATTCATAGAGCAGGGCTCACCAAAAGAGTTGTATCATGAATGCAGGTACGATGCCGATGCAATAGAAGAAGCCGTACGGGATATGGTGAAAGAGAAGGTATCTGTGAAGGTGAAGTATTAGGATTATATTGATTTCTCTACAAGAATCTTTAGAATGACCGGTGCATCTATCAA
Organism: Chitinophagales bacterium; assembly: GCA_013695715.1. Classification (GTDB taxonomy): domain Bacteria; phylum Bacteroidota; class Bacteroidia; order Chitinophagales; family UBA10324; genus JACCZZ01. The sequence continues at coordinate 2,201 of JACCZZ010000386.1, forward strand.
CGAAAGCTACCCGGTCATAACGACATAAAGACTACACTTCGCTATACGCATGTAAGTAAAGCAATGCTTCAGAAAGTAGTAAGCCCCTCTGGATAAATTGAATATTAGAGGCAACGAAGATGCAAAAGAGACGGTCTGAATTTGCACGAAGGAGCGTCCTAAAGTTGGCATAAGTTGCTATAAAACAGTGAGTTGGAAAATAAAATTCTTTAATAAATATTTGATGAAACGTCCTATATTTACGAGTTATGGGTAAGCTTTAAGACCGCTAAGGAATGAAGACAACAATACATATTATAATTCTGACAGTTGTAATTTTATTGCCTTGACATTGCTGACAATGAAACAAAAAGCATCAGTAGACGGCATAAATAGCTACGGTGTGCCTTTGACATTTTATGACTATTTAGGTGGCAAGTGTGTTAATTGCTATGACAATTATGGTTTTAAATTTTTTAATTTGCTCGTAGACATTTTTGTTGCTACCGTAATTTCCTTTTTTATAATTAGACTTAGAGAAAAACTCACAAAGTTTAATAACCCTTAAGCTTTTAAATGCAAGCCCCAATATTTGACCCTTATGACTTTGTTAAGCTGACAATTTTTCTCGGCTCAATTTCATTTTTGCTCGGACTGACCTTTCAAATCTATATAGCATATAGACAGGACAAAGGAATAACTTTTAAAGCA
>JACCZZ010000393.1 GCA_013695715.1 Chitinophagales bacterium
GACTACTACCTTGCCTGCATCCAGTTCAGTAAATAAATCGTGGGAATTTCCATCACAATCGTCAGCTGTAAAGTTAGTAGCTATTGATTGGGCGATGGCTGTTGTTAGCCCGAATAGTAACATCAAAAACAGAAGTAAATAATTTTTCATAATGATGAATTGTTTAAAGGTTTATGAATCAAAAATACGATTTTTTTTAATCTTTTAGTCATGGTGAAGCTAAGCATTATGGCTGGTAATTTTACCTCAACCAAAAGCGAAAGAAAAATGATTACTTTGGGTGAGAGACCCTTATTTCATTTTCATTCCTGCCATCGGATCTTTTCCCTTTTTGAAAATATATTCACTTTGAAGCAGGTAAGCACCAGAGGTAACCACAGCATCTCCTTCTTCAAGACCGCCGATGATTTCTAAATAATCTTTACTTTCTACTCCTGTTTCAACCATACGGGGTTCATAGGTACCAGGACTCCTTTTTATCCAGACTGTTGCACCTGCCGGATCACGAATAACTGCATCAGACGGAATAGCAAGCGTTTCTTTTTCATCACTTCGAATAGTGATGTATGCCTGCATACCGGGTTTAATTGACTGATCGGGATTCGGTATCTCCATTCTTACAATAATAATTTTTGAATCTGAAAGCAGCTCAGGATTTGCAAAGCTTATTTTTCCTGTCATGCTTTTACCAGGCAATGATGAGAAAGTCACCTCCCCTTCGCTGTCTGCATCGAATGATGCTGCCTCTGTGGCATAAAGTTCCGCTTCTACCCAAACAGAAGACAGATCTGTGAGTTTGAACACTGGAGTACCTTCCATAACGTAATCACCTTCTGAAATCATCAGCTCAGAAATAATTCCATCTTCGCCCGATGCAATCGTGATTATATTTTTTACTTCACCGCTGTTTTCGAGATCACTTATTTGCATATTGCTCATTCCCCACAGCAAAAGCTTTTGTCTGGTGGCTTCCGCAAGCTGTTTGTAATCGAAGCCTATAGCAGAAGAATTTTTCTCATGCTGCAATGCAATTAAATATTCCCTTTCTGCAGCAATAAGCTGTTCGCTGTAAATCTCATAAACCGGTTGTCCCTTCTTTATCGTCTCGCCTGTCGCCTTGAAATAGAGCTTTTCTATGCGACCTGAAATTCTGGAAGTGACAGAAGAAGAAAGATTCTGATCTACAGCAACTGTAGCCCCAAGTATTTTTTCGGTGCTGAGAATCTGAATTTCTATAAATTCAGTTTTTATATTGGCAAGCTCTTTTTGAGTATCGCTTATGCGAACTGTGTTATCGTTTTCGTCCATTCCACCTGGTACTTTTGTTAGCTCCATACCACAGATAGGGCAATTTCCCGGATGATGCTCTATTACCTGGGGGTCCATGGAGCAGGTGTAAATTGCTGCCTCTTCTCCGGTATTCTGCTTCTTTTTACAAGAAATTGCAAGCAGGGTTATCAACGGAAACAAGAGAATGAAAACTTTTTGCATGTAAGAAAATTATTGCGCTTTTATAAAACTTTCACTGTCGGCAAAGTACTGGGCATTCGAAGCGATTTCATCTGTTTCGCTGAGACCATTCGTTACCTGAATAGAATCCCCTGCCTCGATTCCTGTTGTAACTGTATGCGGTTCAAAACCATTTCCATCTTTCAGCCATACAATTTTATTTCTTCCCAAATCAAGTGAAGCAGCTTTTGGAATCCATAAACCGAAGACCGAATCAGCGTGAATGATCGCTTTCACATACATGCCTACTTTTAAACTGTTGTGCCGGTTATCAAGATATACTCTTGCAGAAAGTATTTTAGAACCGGATGTAAAAACCGGCTCAATAAAATCAATTTTCCCTTCAGCAATTTCATCGCTTTTTCCTTCTATAGCAAGCTGAACGGGCTGATGCAGCTTTATTTTTCCAACATCATCAGCATATATCTTCAACACCGCCCAAACCATGTGTGGATTCAAAAGATTAAAAACTGTTTGCCCCCTCTGAACATACATCCCTTCTTTGAGTGAAAGCTCATCCCTGTTTGAAGAGATTACGTCAACACTGGCGACTCGTGTATTGCTTACAGCACCTGAATTATTCATATCACTTTGGCTTATCATAGCACTTCTGCTATTCATATCACCTCCGTTCCCCATATCACTTCTGCTGCTCATATTACCTCCGTTACCCTGGGTTTCGTGAATGTGCCCGTCATAAGGACTGTACACCGGCAGGCGATAAAAAGGTTTTTTTGTTTCGATCAGCTCATTAAGCTGTTTTTCTGTGATGCCAAGCAGTAGCAATTTTTTCTTTGAAGCCTCCAGTAGTTGCGGACTCGCTGAACTGTCTGCAAGCAAGAAGAGAAGGTTTTGCTGCTCTGTAATTAGCTCCGGGCTATATATTTCAAAAAGGACGTCGCCTTTTTTAACCAGCTGATACATATATTTAACGTACAGCTTTTCGATACGACCGTTGTAACGGGATGCAATATTTTTTTTCTGCCGTGTATCATAAGCAATGACTCCGTCAGCCATTACTTCGAGATTCATTACTTTTTTTTGTGGGTGAATAGCAGGAAGAGAAGAGATGATTTGTCTTGTGTCAACAGGCAATGACGTGTCGGTTGCAGCTTCCGTTGAGGGGAGGTCTGATGAATCAATTTTCAGAACCAATGGCATTCCGCATATTGGACAATCGCCGGGATGATCCTCATGAATTTCCGGATGCATGGGACAGGTGTAATAAGTGTGATCATCTTCCATTTTTTTGTTCTTCTCACCGCAGGAAGAAAGAATTAACATGATAAGAAAAATTGCAATAGGAAATAGACAATCCCGAAGCGCAGATTGCTTCTGCCCTGATATAAGTACGGCAATTGCCGTGAGGTTGCAGGTTTTATCTTTTTTCAATGGTGCTCTCATAAGTAATTTCCGCTTTGTACGTCTGCTCTAAATGATAGAGGTATTCTGTTTGTGCCATAATCAGATCATCCCAAGCCAGTAGAGAAGACATCAAGGTTCCTGTGTTTTCACGATAGGCCAGCAAGCCTGTTTGAAATGCTTTTTTATAAGCCGGAATAATTTCTTTTTCGTAGTGATATACTTCTTCATATTCAGCCATAGTAAGCAGAAGTGCCTGATACATTGCGGAGCGTGCCTCATTGATCCGGTTTTGTTTTTCAAAATTCATTGCTTCAATCTGGTATACAATAGACCTGGATTCGCTCTTATAGTTTTTTACTGACCATGGAGCAATCGGTATAGTCACCCATCCCATAAGTGAAAATGCATTCCTGTTACCAAACATATCGAAATGTTCATAGCGAATACCGAAATCGGGATTTGCTGATAATAACGTAACGAGGTTATTGAGTCGCATGGCAGATACCGTCCGTTCTATTTTCAAAATATCATTTCTGCGAGAGGCTATAAATGCGGTGGTGGTATCAAGATTTGAAAGCTTGTATCCATGAAACGGAATGATGCTGTCAATAGTAAAGGTTGTTCCCTGCGGAAGGTTCATCAGATAATTCAGTTTTACGGTAGCTTCCTTTATGGCACTTACCTCATGTGCTTCCATAGCTTCAAGGGTGTGTTGCCGTGCCTGCAATTTGTAAATGGTGGTCAAATCACTTTGATTCAAAGTATATTCATTAATTGAACTCTGGAACATCAGATCAAGTAAATCAAATTCCTCCTTAATAATTTTCAATCTCTTTTCGGCAATAAAGCGTTCTATGTATGCTGTTTTTGCTTCGGTGAACAATTGGTTTTTCGTGAAGCCAATATCTGTACTGTCAATGGCAGCAAGCGATGATAAATAATTTTGTTTTGCCTTTAGCTTAGCCGGATTAGGAATATCCTGTTCTAAAAAGACTAAAACCGATCCTTCATTTCGATTAAAAAAACCTTCGTTGTTTGCAATCCTGTATGGCGTTTGATCAAATCCGATTCCAATCATTGGAGGCATCCAGCTTCTTGCTCCGCTTGCCAGCGCATTGGCTGCACTGATCTTATAATTGTAAGAAGCAATAAGCGGGTTGTTTCGCTCCACCGCTTCGAGAACTTCATTTAATGAAAGTGTTTGCGCTTTTGCCTGGGTGCTCAAAATGACAAATGCGAAAATTAATTTCTTAGTGCCTGATTTCAGGAACTTCAAGTTTTCCGAATTTTTTAAGCTCATATTCTTTAACCATTAAAAAGATGAGAGGAGTAACAAGTAAAATGTGAGTGGAAGAGGTAAAAACTCCGCCGATCATTGGTAATACAATGGGCACCATTACATCACTTCCCACTCCTTGTGACCATAACACAGGAATCAATCCAAACAATGCCACTGAAACTGTCATCAGCTTTGGTCGCAACCGCTTTGCAGCACCACGAATTACATATTCCCGTAAATCGGCTTTTGTAATTGTTTCTGATGAATTTCCTTTTGCTGCCACCAATTGTTGCATAGCATCATTGAGATAAATCACCATCACAATTCCTGTTTCCACTGCAATTCCAAACAATGCAATGAAGCCAACTGCCACTGCTACTGAGAGATTCACTCCGTAGAAATAAACCATAAAGACTCCACCGATCAAGGCAAACGGCAGTGTGATCAGGCTGAAAAATGCTTCACGAACAGATTTGAATGCGAAATAGAGAAGGGAAAAAATGATGATCAGCACTATGGGTAAGATCAGTTTTAATGTCCGTGCCGCACGAATTTGATTTTCCCACTGACCGCTCCATTCAATATAATATCCTTTCGGCATTTTTTGGATCATAGCATTAAGCTTTGCCTTGGCATCCTTTACAGTGCTTCCTAAATCCCTGTCACGAACATTAAACAGAACAGCACCCCTGAGCAACTCATTTTCAGAATTAATCATAGCAGGACCGTCGGCAAGCTCTACTTCAGCAATGGCAGATAATGGAATTGGACCGAAACTCATCGTTTGAACCTGCAGTCGTTTTATGTCGTCAATGCTCGCCCGATAATCCTGTGCAAACCGTGCATTTACAC
>JACCZZ010000315.1 GCA_013695715.1 Chitinophagales bacterium
CTAACATTTGAACAAGATGATATTTATAAATATAAAACCAACATTGTTATAGGGGACAACATAAAAGTTGCACTCGTAGAAACTTCCAATGGAGTGACATTGATAGCAAATGAATAATTGCATGCAACAATCGGTTGCGTTATAACTCTGACCCAAAGCACCATCAGCTTTCTTTCGGTATTTTGCTGTATGTCCAGCTTAATATTATTATTAGGCAGCAGAATAAATAATAAATTCTTATCTTTAATCAACTAACGTTACTGGCTGAAGGAACATGGAATACCGCCACAACGCCAAGCCCGTGCTCGTTAGCGGCAAGCATTGTGTGACAGTCTCAACCTTATGTAAATTGACATTTATCGAACATCGATAATAAAATGATAAAACAAGAATTAATAGAAAAATTTTATTACAACCATCAAGAGTTAATTCACTACATCAACTCTTTGGCAGATGATAAATTTATTTTTAGGCAAAACGGTAAATGGACGGCAGGGCAGCAGCTAAGCCATATTTATTTATGCTTAAAGTTTATCAGTCAGGCAATATCTTCCAAAGGATACATTGAACAGAAATTTGGCAAGATAAATCGAAAAAATATGTACTATGACAAGGTGATCGATGAATATAAATTGGCTCTTGAAAGCGGTGGTAAAGCTCCCGAACATTTTTTGCCACAACAGGTTGACGTTAACAATAAAATAGAATTAACTGACGACTTGTTCGAACTTTTGAAAACCATAAGACAACAACTTGAGGGATATTCTGACATTGAGCTTGACACTTTTGTTTTGCCTCATCCATTACTCGGCAATTTGACAATAAGAGAAATGCTTTATCTAATGACTTATCATGCAACACACCACCATAAACAAAATGAACGAAACTTGGAATCGCATTTTAGCCATTAGCAACAGCGGATGAACTTATTTTATTTTGGCGGTAAAATAAAGATCGGACTCAATGGAATTCTCAGTAACTAAATCAATTGAAATTCTTGAACGAACTCCTGAAACACTTCGTCATTTACTTGACACTATTTCTCGAGATTGGACTTCAAATAATGAAGGTGAACAGACTTGGAGTGCATATGATGTAATAGGCCATTTAATTCATGGAGACAAGACTGATTGGTTGACAAGGACAGAGCTAATATTATCCAACAAAGTTGACAAAGAATTTAAACCGTTCGACAGATTCGCTCAATTTGAAAATAACAAAGGAAAATCTTTGACACAGCTTTTAACTGAATTTAAAGAAATAAGGATTGCCAATATTGAAAAGCTACGTAAGCTAAACATTTCTGCAAGTGATCTAAACAAAACAGGGATTCATCCTACATTTGGAAAAGTAACATTATCACAACTACTTTCCACTTGGGTTGTTCACGACCTTGACCATATTTCCCAAATATCAAGAGTGATGGCGAAGCAGTATAAAAACGAAGTTGGACCCTGGATAGAGTTTTTGAAAATATTAAATCAATAAAATGAAAATAGCGGAAGGTATTAGGTATTAAATTTTCTCTTCAATAACATATTTATAATTGCCCTTTTAAAAAGTAATTTGCAATTAGTACATCAGCAAGTTGAAGTATTCCTTTTCATTCCACCTCTTCTTAAGCTGCACATGCTGTAAACTTCACTCATTCCATATCTCCCAGCTTTTTTCTGCCTGCAACTGCAGCATCTCTAAACCATTCTTCGTTTTCGCATGCCTCTCTTTTCCCTTTCGAAGAAAGAGAGTTTCCGAAGGATTGTATATCAGATCAAACAAAAAGTGAGATGCCGTTAAAAATTCATATGGAATTAACGGGCACACGTTGGTTTCAGGAAACATGCCCAAAGGCGTTGTGTTTATGATTATCTTAAATTCATTTATTAAAGCGGGGGTGAGATTTTCATAAACAAGTACATTTTTATTTTGAGAATCTCTTGAAACGAACTGATAGGGAATACCCAACTTTCTTAAACCATACGCTACTGCTTTAGAACTACCGCCGGTACCAAGAATCAGCGCTTGCTTATGGACATCTTCTAATTCCTTTTCAAAGGATTTTATAAATCCATAGACATCTGTATTGCAACCCTTCAATATGTTGTCTTCAAATTTTATTGTATTCACCGCTCCAATCTCTTTGGATACCGGATGGAGCTCATTGATATATTGAATTATAGATTCCTTATACGGTATAGTAACATTTAAGCCATCAAGATCAGGGCGGGAAGCGATTAAACCAGGGAATTCCTCCACCTTTAATAAAGGAAAATTCTCATAGACACAATCAACAATGTGTTCCTTATTAAATTTTTGGCTAAAATATGCTTTAGAAAAAGAGTGTTTAAGAGGATAACCGATCAGTCCAAAAAGCTTCATTCAAGATTTTGATTTACCTTAAATCCTCATCCTAAATCCTTCTCCAAAGGAGAAGGACTCTCTCCCCTCTCCTTCGGAGAGGGGTTGGGGGTGAGGAGCAAATTGAAGTATATAACCATGTGTCATATTAATCCAAACAGCGTCTTACAGCTACTCTTTAATCTTATTCACAAAAAAGGCCAGGGTGTCACCTCTCAATCCTACTCTCAAAGTTTCTAAAGGAATTACCTCGTTTGGTGCAATGTTTCCGAGGTTCACATTACTTCCTACCAGTTTAACAAAAAAAACCTGCTGTGCCTTATTTGGTGCTTCCCAAAGAATTCTTTCTGCTGGTATCTGTGTTAATATCTCGTCTACCAATCCTTCTCTTACTTCACCACTGCCACGATAGATGCCGACATTTCCTCCCTCTCTCGCTTCAGCGATCACCTTCCAAGCGCCGGCATCCAGTTCTTCTTTCATCAATTGAATCCATTTATATGGCGGAATTATTTTCTCGGCATCTTTCGAACCTACTTCTGAGAGTACGGTTCTGTTTTTTGCAAGCCGTTGAATTATCTCACAC
>JACCZZ010000030.1 GCA_013695715.1 Chitinophagales bacterium
TGGAAGGATGGATCGGGAAGCATTGTTAAAACTTCATACGAGCAGAATGTATTAATGCGCTGCTTTGATAACATTAAAACAACAACTCAGAGATTATAGAGATATGTAGGTTACTTGAAAATCGAAGCACCTATAAACGTAGCCACTATTCCTGATAGCACACTAACACTAATGTAAGTAATTGCATACAAAAATTGTCCACTGCGCATCAATAAAAGCGTTTCCGCTGAAAAGGCAGAAAACGTAGTAAAACCTCCGCACAGACCTGTTGCCAGAAAAAGCCGCCATTCTGAAGAAAGACTAAATTTTTCATTCCATCCTATTATCAACCCGATCAATAAACAACCAATGATGTTTACGGCTAAAGTGCCATATGGAAATGCAGAAATAAATCTTGTTTGAATTAATTGACTGGTAAGATAGCGTGATATGCCTCCCAAAAAACTACCAAATCCAACTAAAATTAGCATCCGCATTTATTACCTGCTTTTGTTTTCAATTAAAATCATATGAGGTTGTCTGTCTTATAGAACCACAAACTTATTCTAATAGCCCTACATCTTCTATCTTTGCCGCTTTCTTGCAAACTCATTCGCCAATTATCGATGTGATTATTCCCGCCTTCAATGAAGCGAGTGCAATCGGAAACGTCATCCGCGACATAGACAAAAAGCTTGTGAGAGATATTGTAGTTGTTGATAACAATTCCAGTGATAATACTGCTGCCAGGGCAAAAGAATGTGGGGCCACGGTGCTTCATCAAAAATTGAAGGGCTATGGTGCAGCATGTTTAAAGGGTATGGAGTTTATTAAAACGAAAACTTTGCAGCCGAATATTGTGGTGTTCATAGATGGCGACTATTCCGATTTCCCTTCAGAAATGCAAAGTCTCGTTCAACCGATAATCACAAATGATATTGATTTTGTAATTGGTTCACGCGCTATCGGAAATCGCCAGCGCGGCGCCATGCTTCCGCAACAGGTTTTCGGAAACTGGCTGGCTACACGCTTACTCCATCTATTTTATGGAGTGCGATACACTGACCTTGGTCCCTTCCGTGCAATAAAATGGAACAAGCTTTTGCAACTTGAAATGGTTGATCAGAATTTCGGCTGGACTGTAGAAATGCAGCTTAAAGCTGCCAAACAAAAATTAAAATTTGTGGAAGTACCAGTGACATACAGAAAGCGCATCGGCGTCTCTAAGGTTTCAGGCACAATGAAAGGCACCATTATGGCAGGATATAAAATAATTACCACTATATTTAAGTACCTCTGACAGAATGGAAATATTGGCATTCATTATATTATGTATATATAGCATCTCATTACTGGTAATTTTTAGTTATGGCATGGCTCAGCTCAGCCTGGTAATTAGCTATCTGAAGAGTAAAGCCGCTGGTAGAATAATAGAATCGGTAGTTAATTCACCACTTAGCAAATATCCTGTGGTCACCATTCAGTTACCTATATACAATGAGATGTATGTAGTGGAGCGCCTGATGGATGCTGTTTCGCTGATGAATTACCCAAAAGATAAGCTCGAGATACAAATGCTTGATGATTCTGGGGATGAAACAACCGATATCATAGGTAAGAAAATGTTCCAGTTGCAGGCAAGAGGATTCGATGTAGCTCATATCCGCAGGCCTGACCGCAGAGGATTTAAAGCAGGCGCTCTTAGTTATGGATTGCAATTGGCCAGGGGTGAATTCATTGCAATTTTCGATGCGGACTTTATGCCCAAAGCAGATTTCCTTTTAAACACACTTCCCCAATTCAGCAGACCCGAAGTTGGTGTGGTTCAAACACGATGGGAACACCTTAACAAGGATTATTCACTTATTACAAAGTTGCAGGCCTTTGGTTTAGATGCTCATTTTACCGTGGAGCAAACCGGACGTAACTCCGCCGGTCATTTCATCAATTTTAATGGTACCGCAGGCATCTGGAGAAAACAATGCATCATAGATTCAGGTGGATGGCAGTCTGACACCCTCACTGAAGACCTTGACATCAGCTATCGCGCGCAATTGAAAGGATGGAAATTCATATATCTTGAAAATATCGGAACCCCTGCGGAATTGCCAGTAGCCATGAATGCACTAAAAAATCAGCAATTCAGGTGGAACAAAGGCGCAGCGGAATGTGCAAAGAAAAATCTCAGCTCTGTACTACGGAAAAAAGAGCTCTCACCTGCAACAAAATTGCATGCGATCTTTCACCTGATGAACTCTACGAAATTCATCTTCATCATGCTAACAGCGGTGCTTAGCATACCAATGTTGTATGTAAAAGATCATTTCATTCAGTTTCATAATATCTTTTTTTATGCTTCCTTTTTTCTTACCAGCGTATTGATGCTTGGCGCCTTTTACTTCACGTCAATAGCGCAGCAGCAAAGGAGATTTTCGGGTAACATCATTCAGTTTTTAATGATCTTTCTGCTGTTTCTTGCTGTAAGCATGGGCTTGTCTTTCCACAATGCAGTAGCAGTACTACAGGCATATTTTGGTAAAAAAACAGCTTTCAAGCGTACTCCTAAATTTGGATTAGAATCTAAAAAACAGTCCTGGAAAGAAAATCGGTATCTTGAAAAAAGAATAAATTGGATTACCCTGACGGAGGGTTTTTTTTCTATCTACTTTATTGCAGGAATATTTGTTGCCTTCTCGTTAAAAGACTATGGACTGCTCCCCTTTCACATCATGCTTGCATTCGGCTTTGGGTTTGTCTGCTATTTTTCCATAGCCCATTCAAAAGGTCTTTTTACAAATCTGCAACCTTTTAAGTGGCTTAAGCTTGCACGCAGTTGACAATTTTGTATGTGTTCTGCAACATATCTTCTATTTGAGCAAATTTCAGGATCATGCTTTTTTCAGGTGAGCCATCGGTTAAAAAGCGTAAACTCTTTGTAACTTCCCTTGTAACGCTTCTCTTATTAGGAACATCGCTTGCAGGATACATCTTTATCGGGTATTTTTTATCACGTGAAGATTTTACTCTTTTTATTTTAGGATATAGCCTTTTGTTTTTATGTTATATCTATTTTTTGAGGTATGGACGTAGCCCACTCATTCTCTATCAACTTTCTTCTGCAGTCGAACTGAGGCCTGAATTAACAGCAAGTGTATTAAACCAAAAATCCAACTTAAATTTCTTTTTGATTGCTGCGCTTTTATTCAGACTCATCTTTTTATTTTCCATTCCATCACTCTCAGACGATTATTTTAGATTTATTTGGGATGGCACCATATGGATAAACGGTGAAAACCCTTTTGCGGTGATTCCTTCAGTGCGCATTCTTAATGGTGCCGATCATAATTCCTATTTGATGAAGTTGTATGAAGGAATGAATTCACCGAATTATTTCACGGTTTATCCGCCCGTTTGTCAGTTCATCTTTGCCTTGGCAGTAAAATTATATCCTGCGAATTTGCTGGGTTCTGTAGTGGTGCTTCGCCTTATGTGTATAGCTGCTGAAGCAGGCACCATTTACCTGCTTATAAAAATATTATCACATTTAAATCTCTCGAAAAGGAATGTGTTATTATATGCTTTAAATCCTCTCGTCATTATAGAACTAAGTGGGAATATACACTTTGAAGCAGTGATGATTTTTTTTATGGTGCTTGCGGTACATCTGTTGATTCAATCTGAAAAAAAATTAAAGTCAGCGACGCAAGAATTGAATTACTCTAAAAAAATTTTGCAACCGGAATTCATTTATTCAGCCATAGCCTTTGCTTTGGCAATTGCAAGTAAACTTATTCCGCTGATTTTTCTTCCCTTTCTAATCAGACGGCTGAAGTGGAGACGAAGTATTATCTATTTTTCCATTGTAGCAATTACATTATTCATTCTATTTCTGCCTTTCCTTAATGCCACCTTAATATCGAAGCTTTCTTCCAGCCTGAATCTCTATTTTCAAAAATTCGAATTCAATGCAAGCATATTTTATCTTATACGTCAAATCGGTTTGGAATGGAAAGGTTATGATGTGATTCAAACCGCCGGACCATGGCTTGCATCCATCACATTTCTTTTTATCATGTTTTTATCATGGCTTGAAAAAACTTTGACCTGGAAGCAATTTTTTCTAACCATGCAATGGGCGATTACGATTTATCTATTGCTTGCCACCACAGTTCATCCGTGGTACCTTACTACGCTGGTGATGCTTTCACCTATTACAGGCTACTGGTATCCGGTGGTATGGTCGTTGTTCATTGCACTTACCTATGCCGCATATCAGACCACACCTTATCAGGAACAGCTATGGCTGGTGACTTTGGAATACACTGCTGTTGTAGCAGTACTGTTTTTTGAGATATATACTCGTACAAAGACTCATCAGCATAGATTGACCATTTAAATAGTTATATTGCGCATAGATAATGGCAAGGACTTGTACAATCCAACTTATTTAGCAAAATAGATATGAAACAGGAACATAAAAAGAAATACGCAGGTGTATGGCTCGATAACCATAAGGCAATGATCATTAGCGATACTTCCGGGAATGATTATACAATAAATGACAAAGTAATTGCTACTGATAATCATAGTGGAGGAAGTGAACATTCCATGAATAATGCCAGGCAATCTGATATGCTCAAATATTTTAAAACCATTTCCAGCAGGCTATCAAATTATGATGAGATATTGATTTTTGGCCCGGGTAAGTCACAGGAGCAATTGCAACATCATCTGCAGGAAGACGCACAATTTAAAAGCAAACAGATCTCCATAGAAAGTGCAGAGCAACTTACAGATCCCCAAATGATAGCAAAGGTTCGGGATTTCTTTAAATCACGTCAGTCTTAGTTTTCATAGAAGAAGATCATATCTTAACATTGTGTACCGTGTTACACAAGGTTCTGCAATGAAGACTATAGCTTTAGCTTTGGGTACATAATATAAAACTATTATGCTGTACAAGCATGTGGCAAAAAAGAGGGTTCGAACAGTACAAAACTGATTCGAGAAGCTTGCCTTAATAAAAAGATAGGCCAACTGGGTATTGTTGAATTTGTCCTGGCTACTTCCCAAACATGTTCTAGCTATTAATAATCAACAATTACGAGAAAAGCTTCTTATATTTATGAGCTAGCTGTGATATGATGACGACAGCGAAACCGAAACATTGTGGACAAAATTGGTTGGAAATGACACCGACCGAAAACGGACGTATTTGCAGACAGTGCAGCAAAATTATTGTTGACTTTTCAAGAAAGACCTGGACAGAAATTGAGACAATTGTTATTAATTTAGCTTTAGTTTTTAACTTCAACTTTTAAAATAATATTGAGCAGCAGTTCCAGGCGGAACGTTGTAAAATCCCCCACCTGCAGCAATACTCAAAAGCTTGCAGTCATAACAAGTGATTCCCGGGTGCAGGGAGTTAACATTTCATGAATAACGCTAGATAATCTGTTAAGCTTAAATATTAACTTATTGTCTTTAATATGTTAAACTCTGACTAATTTTACTGCCATTCACCCTTTACTTAATTGAGAATTATGCTACTTGATATCTGGTTTCCAGAAATAGTTATTGTTGTGGGAGGTATTGGAGCCTTTCTTTGCTTCGCAATGTTTTTTTCACATGTTGATGAGGCTTCCCAACATCATGAAGAGGATGAGCACCACCACTGATAAGATCATTTGTTAATTGTAAAAGATCTTTTGCTAATTTGAGAGCTTTAACTATAGATTAGCTTTTACCTGGAAGGCTGAAGCCGATACGTTTCCTTGTATCAGAATCCTGCTCTGCCAACATAAATTCCTGCACATCTTCTATTGTAACTTTTGTAAGCATCTCAGCTGTTCTTTGGCTTTTCGGGATTCCTGACAGGCGGAGGTCCCGATTCTTAACGGTCTCTTCAACTATTTTTCTTACGCTGCGTGCATTGCCAAAATATTTGTCACGTTTGTCATAAATTAACTGGAAATACTTCTTTAGGTGATCGGATGCCTCATCATCAGGAAATAGATTTTCCGCCTTAAGCATGATTAGAGCAATAGAGTATAATTCTTCCGGGTTATAATCTTCAAAGGCGAAAGTTTTGTCGAACCTCGATTTAAGTCCGGGATTGGATTCCAAAAACCGGTGCATGTTGTCTGTATATCCGGCAACAATAACCACAATGTGGCCCCGAAGATCTTCCATTCGTTTAAGCAACGTTTCAACAGCTTCTGAACCGAAATCACCTGGTGAGCCGGCGCCGAGAGCATAGGCTTCATCAATAAACAGAACACCGCCCTTTGCATGATCCACTGCCTGCGCTGTTTTTATAGCAGTTTGACCCACGAATCCTGCAACAAGTCCCTGCCGGTCTACTTCTACTAAATGACCTCTTTCAAGCAGCCCCAAAGCCTTGTAAATGCGTGCAACGATGCGGGCTACAGTGGTTTTGCCGGTACCGGGATTGCCCATGAAAACACTATGGAGTGAGAAACGGCTGAGCACATCTTTTCCTTCCTCATGGTAAAAGCGAACGAGCTTCACCATTTCATTAATCTCACTTTTAATATTGAGCATCCCCACAAGATTGTTAAGTTCCTGGAGGGCATCTTTCAAAATCAATTCATCAATCGGGATATCTGGCGGCTCCCGCTCACGCGATGCAAAGATTTTGCGAATATCTTCCACCTCAATGGTTGTGAAGCTCTCTTTATTGAGTAATTGAGGATCTTTATGACGCATTACACGCAAACCCATATTCAGCCTTGCCTCATCAATCCATCCGTTTACAAGCCTTGCATTTCCAAAGCTGCGATCACGGTTCCGGTAGGCATCTACCAGCCGTTCATAGAGAAATTTTTTTGCATCATCTGAAAATGCGAGGTGACGCTCTTTGGCTGCATAATCGGCAATAGCATCTAATTCCTGAGGAAGATAATCCGGAAATTCAAAGGTTTGGCTGAATCGCGATTTTAAGCCCGGATTAGATTCTAAAAAAGTATTCATTTCTTCAGGATAACCCGCCACGATAACAGCGAGATCTCCCTTTCCATCACTGATCTCCTTTACAAGTATTTCAATTACTTCCTTCCCAAAATCCTTACTGTCGTCGGATTTGCGGGCTAAAGAGTAGGCTTCATCAAT
>JACCZZ010000031.1 GCA_013695715.1 Chitinophagales bacterium
TTAAATTTAAGTGCATTTTCTCTCACCCTGTCAATACTGACATAGATCTCCCCCGTAATTTCCTTGCTTGTGGAATAATCGAAAGTGATGACATCAGTGTAAGTGTCGTGTTGAAGATATTTCTTATTTAGATGAAGGAGATATTCGTCATCGCAGAAAATGTAGGAAATATCCTTCACCACTTTTTGTTCCTGATAAGCTACAAGTAATATCCAATCTACAAGAGTTTTCCTGGTTGGAATTTGAAATTTTGCAGTTTGGAAATTAAAGCTAACAGCCACGCCTTAGGAATTCATAACAAAAGAAACTAAAGCAATCCGCCCGCCATCGAGGAATTCGAGGCGATCTGCCAGGTTCTTTATTAAAAAGATACCTCTACCAGTAGGTTTATCTATATTTTGAGGTGCCGTAGGATCCTGGATTGAATCCGCATTAAATCCTTCTCCCTTGTCTTCAATAAGGAAAATAATTTCGTTATTGATTAGCTGAATTTTTAACTTAACAATTTTATTAGGATCTAATTTATTACCATGAATAATAGCATTATTAAAGGCCTCACTAAGAGAAACTAAAATATTAGCTTCTAATTCATCACTCAGATTTAACTGGTGTTTAAGATCTTCAACAAGAGCCTCGATAAGATTGATGTTTTCAGGAAATGAAGCAAATTCCAGTTCGCGAATTAATTGCGACTCATTCATGCAATAAGGTTGTGAATTATTGCTGAAGTGACTTAAAATATTCTTCTACCAAATCGCGATAAAAAGGTTTCAGATTGGGAGGAACGGTTTTATACAGCTCAAGCTCTGCTTGCTTCTTTTTTAAGTATTCTTCGATTTCAGGAGGTAATTGCTTGACCAGGTCTTTTGCGGAGTTAGATTCTCGCTTATTATCAGTTTCTCTCTCGCGCTCTGCATTCTCTGCTTCAAGAAGACGTGTAAGAATCTCCTGTTGGCGCTTTAACATTTCATTGGTGAGTTGCTTGTTTACCAGTTCCGTTTCAGTTTTTTCCATCTCTTTCTGTAGCTGATCTAATTGACCGGAGCCATTCTTACCATCATTGCCAAGCTCCTCATTCATTTTCTGTATCGCTTCCCTAATGGCAGCTTGCCGTGCAGCCATCTGTGCAAGCTCTTTGCTCATTCCTCCTGCGCCTTTTGACCCTTTTCCTTCTTTCATTTTTTGACTGAACTCACTTATCTGGTCATTAAGCTGCTGTTGCATTTGTTTCAATGATTGCATCCCAGGTTTTTTACCTCCTGGTTTTTGACACATTTGGCTTCCGGCCATCTGATTTGCCATTTGTTGTTGCATCTGTTGCATGATCTCCTGAAACATAAGGGCTAGATTGTTTACTGCTGTCATCACGTACTGCTGAGCAGATGATGCGGCTCCCGGCTGCCGCTGTTCCAGAGATTTGACAGATTGATCAACATTTTTATTGATATCAGTGATTTGTTGATTTACAAAGCCCTGAATTTGAAATACTCTTTTGCTTAACTCCTGAATACTGTCTTCCACCATTTTTATATCATCAATTAACTTGTACTGATCTTTCATTAACTGTAGATACTGTGGATTGTAGACGTTAACTCCTTTCGTTTTATTTAATAAATCTTCCTGATCAAAAGAAACCTTAATCAGATTCTCAAGTATCTGACGAGTAGATTGCATATCCATCTCCATCTGCTGCATCTGCATGTCCTGCATTGACTGTTGCATTTGCTCAGACATTTTCTTCATTTTTTCTGCTGCATTTTGTTGGTTCTCACTTGCCTTTTTCATATTATTTTTTTGCAGATTCTGCTCAGCATTCTCCATTTCCTCCTCTGTCTCCTTTTCCTGCTGATCAGTCTCAGGCATCTCCTTAGGTTGCTCAAGCTGCTGATTCATTGAATCAAGCTGATCCATATCTTTTTGAACCTCTTCAAAATCTTCCTTAATATCCTTCTGCTTCGAGCTTAACGAATCCTTTTCAGCTTTAGCAATTTTTGTATCAGATGTTTCCTTAGAAAGATCTTCTTCATTTTCTGCCAGCTTCTCCAGCTTTTCCTTAGTATCATTTAGCTTCTGCTCGAATTCCAGTTGTTTAAAAAGAGAGAGCATGCGATCCAGTTCTTTTTCCAATTCCTGATTTGAAAGTTTTTGATCCTGAAGCTGATCCAGTGTTTTGTCCTTATTCAACTTTTCAAGCATCTCCTGCATTTTCTCCATCAATTCCTTCATTTCAGGGCTAAGCACCTGGTCAAACAATTTTTCAAGTTCTTGTTGTTTTTCCTTTAGCTCAGGAGTGTATTCTTTGTAATCAGACTGATTGGAAAGATTTTCTTTGAATGTTTCCTTAGCAGTTTCAATTTTTTTATTTAATTCATTTTGCCGATTTATAAGATCTTCAATCTTTTTCTTATCTTCCCATGTAGGGGTTTTCTTGTTAAGCAGTTCAGTTTGAAGCTTTTCAAATTCGTTTTTTAAAGAGCTGGCCTCTTTAATTGAAGACTGTAAGTCTTCTTTGATTTTCTCATTATTCTGGCTGGTTTGTTGATCCATCTCAGCCTCTGTTGCCATATCAAAAGTCATATAAGAGGACCGGGATGATTTGCTTCCATTAACACCGTCATTGTCCCATACTTCAAAAAAATAGGTTAGTTTATCTCCTGGTGTTAGGTTTAATGTATTCAAGTCCCAAAACTGCGTGAATTGTGAAATCTTGCCAGGTGTAAACTTTACTGGTAAACTCTGATACTCATCTGTCTTTGAGTGATCAAGCGATGTTTCTAACTTATACTTCAGAACAAGATTTCTCAATCCATAATCGTCGGAAGCCTCGCCAATAAAGTAGAGGTATTTTTTGTTAGTACTGTCATTGACCTGTGAAATAGTTATAGCAGGATAACGATCAGGAATTACGGTGATTGAATAATGCATAGAATCTGCATTGGGTAGATTCTCACTGGATACAAAAACTGTGTAAGGGGCATCTTGCTGAAATCGTTTTGAGAAGGAATATTCATTGTTTTTTTCTTCCTGTGCAGAGTACAGCGAATCACCAAAATGCAAATCGATATCAGATGTATTCTGTGAAGTGAAATGCCAATCTATGATTGTACCTTCAGGAACAGTAATGTCACCAATATTCTGAAGAGTTTCACTGCTTTTTCCCAAATACGGAGGGTAACTTAGATTATTTCTAAACTTGAGTATTATTGGTTTGGGTATTACCTCTAAGGCATAGTCTTTAGAACGGAAGCCAGCAGCAGAAAAATAAAATGAGACGTCCTTTTGCGGTTTTACAAATGTATAGGAGTAGGCACTTGCATTTTTTTTAATTAATGGATATGAAAAGCCATTGATGTTGATTGAAACTTCGTCAGGCAACATTTTCCCATTTACCTCCATGTTAAGCTCATAATCCTGGTATTGAATGGTTTGAAGAGGCATAGTTCTAACCATGAACTGAAAGGGAGCCTGCCGTTCAAAATATTCATTATGGTGTATGAGTCGAAGGGTACCTTCTGTAATGATATCCGGTGAGGAGAACAAGATGAAGGCGAGAGCAAGAACTGGCAAAATCAAATATCTTAGATATTTTTGATTCATTCTCAGGTTAATAGCTGCTGTAAAGGGAACAGGCTTAAGTTCACCTATTTTCTGATCAATACTTGCTTCAATAAGCGACGAATCTTCAGCGTTGATAGATTGCTTTTTTAACTGAAGAATGTTCAATAGCCGATCCTGCACCTCCTTAAAATGTGAACCGATAATAAGTGCAGCCTTTTCCTGTGAGATGATTTTTCCTAACCTATAATAATGTAGCAATGGCAGAAGGATCCAACGAAAAATGACAAAGAGAGCACCTCCCATGAATCCAAAAAATAAAAACGATCGGATGGTGGAAGGGAAATAAATAAAATATTCAAGCACGTTTATAGTCAGAAAAGCTGCTAATAACAGGGCGCTGGCATAGATAATACCCCGAATCAATTGATTGATGTAAAACTTTCTGGTAAACTCATCAAGTTTACGCAGCAACAATTGATAATTTTCCGTAATCATTCCTTCTGCATTATTAAGCTGTCAAATTAAAAATTATCCTACAGAGCGTCAAACGAGTTTCGAATAGGAAGTCTCAACGAAAGTTGAGGCGATAAATTCCTTAAATTATTTTTACCCCTTAAATAATTTTATGTAAGTAGATTTCACATCGGAATAAACATAGTGCTAAAGAGTTCTTATCAAGAAATCTTTATACAATAGGGGTTAAAAAAAAGATCCCGCTAAAACGGGATCATACACTATTTGCTGGGTAACTAAGGTAAGAATTGTAAATGTACTTGTAAAGTACACACCACTGATGACTTTTTTCTATTGAATCTTAAAGTTTGTATTTTGAAATTGAAAGCTCAAACCCTTAACTGGCGCAGCTTTCAGAGATTGAAAAATTAACTTTTAATACACTATTCAGGCTAAATATTAACTATAGTTTCACTGCTGAAAATTGTTTTTTGCTTCAGGCTCTTTATGTAAATGAAGGCTTGAAGATGTGACAGTCTATGAAAACCAGTTCAAGATCCTTATTCCACCTGGTACAATCTCTTTCCAAAGAGGAAAGAAACTATATTTTACGAACGGCTATCCATTACCGTAAAAAAGGAAAGAATTATTTGATACAATTGTTCAAAGCTTTAGAACACAGTTCTTCGCATTCATATGATGAAAGTAACCTTTCAAAAAAGATTCCGAATCTCTCTGTAAGAAAAAACGAATT
>JACCZZ010000041.1 GCA_013695715.1 Chitinophagales bacterium
GAAGCATGGACGGAGTAAATTTTGAAGAAGCTGGAGTGATTGATGCTTCCGGTTTCAGCTCAGAAACAAATTATTATTCATTTATTGATTCCAATGTGACTGAACTTAGTGTTGGGAAAATATTTTACCGCCTTCGACTTGTAGATCTGGATCATAGCTTTACTTATTCTCCTGTACGCTGGATTGAACTTAGTGACATCAACCTCACAAATAATATTCAGGTATTTCCCAGTCCATTTTATAATGAGCTTTCCATTCAAATAGTATCATCTAAAGACCAGCTTGTTATTATTGACATCACTGATATTTCTGGTAGGTTAATCCGTGAAAGCTCCCATCAACTATATAAGGGAACGAACTTTATTTCCTTTAATGACCTATTAAATCTTACAACAGGAGTATATTTTATTAAAGCCAATTTCCACAGCACAGGAATTATTATTAAGGCTTTGAAGCAAGAATAATTTAAATTGACGATGCAGGTTATCTACTTCATGCACTGATTAAGAAATGCTCTGACGTTTTATTACGGATTTATTATCTTACGCCTGGTTTTAAAAAAAAACTCCGTCGATGTCAGGCGACGGAGTTCAAATGACCAATTCTTAGAATTGGTCCTCAACCAAACGAGCATCTTTGAATATTTGAAAAAATTTGACCGAAATTCATTAAAGTATTATATCGCATTATGCGGATATCTTGAATGCGTGACAGTTTATTTTGTGCTGTTGTAACATATTCATTGTCTTAAACCAAATCATAACGGCACCTGAACTGAATTTAAAAATGTGATGATGTATTGTTCTTGAATTGAAATCAAAGGTAATATCATGATGCTACTAGTGTTGTTACCGTATATTGAATTATTCTTAAAAAGTTGTTAAAGAAAATGTAAGGCTTTTTGCTGGGTGTAGCCATGGGTTGTGCAACGCATTATCCGTTAATCAGTGTAACTAAAAATATTACATTCAGCAACAGTTGAATACCTGAAAGGTATTAGTAATTTATATCACCTATAAATAAGCTTTGAGAAATCAAACCATCCAAATGGTTACCCTGCTAGCCATTATATCAATGACAGGTATAGTTGTGCTGCAGGTATTTTGGTTCAGAAAAGCCTTTGACGTTCGCGAAAGGCAATTTGATCAAAACGTGTTTACCTCGCTTCAAAGAGTAGGGGAACAGTTGCTTCAGATAAACAAGCAGCAGATACCAAACGTACGCCTGGTGAAGCAGATCTCAAGCAACTATTTTGTTGTAAGCGTAAACGGAGAGATTGATACTAAAGTGCTTGAATCATTGCTGACAACAGATTTCATACAACATGGATTGATGCTGGATTTTGAATATGGAGTTTATGATTGTAATCATCAAAAGCTGGTGTACGGAAACTATGTGTCCTTTAGTGACCAGGTGCATGACCGGCCATCGCGTGAGCTCCCAAAATGGCGAAATGACTTATATTATTTTACCGTAAACTTTCCTAATAAAACAAATAATCTTATAGGTTCAATGGATATCTGGCTTTTTTCATCACTTGTGTTGCTCATGGTAGTGCTATTTTTTTCATTTGCACTGGTCACAATTTTAAGACAGAAGCAATTGTCTGATGTACAGAAGGATTTTGTTAATAACATGACGCATGAATTTAAAACCCCCGTTTCAACAATATTGGTAACCTCTCGGTTATTAACTAAGCCTGAGATTCAGCAACAACCGGGCTCCATTGAGCACTATTCTAATATGATTCAGGTTGAAGCGCTCAGATTAAAGTCGCAGGTTGAAAGGGTTTTGCAAGTGGCCCTATCTGACCAAAAACAAATGGAATATAAAATGGAAGACATTGACTTTCATGAATGTCTTGAACACGCAATTGCAAGTGCAAAGGAGCTCGTGAAAGAAAAAGACGGCACCATAAATACACATCTTAACGCTGTAAATACATCAATCCGCGGAGATCGAATGCATCTCACAAATATGATCTTCAATCTGCTCGATAATTCAATCAAATATAATCGCAGTAACCCGATAATTGATGTTATAACAAATAACGCAGGCAGAAGACTCGAATTCACAGTTACCGATAATGGAACAGGCATCAGCAAAAAAAATTCTAAAAGGATTTTTGACCAGTTCTTTAGGGTCTCTACAGGCGACGTGCACGACGTAAAGGGATTCGGCCTGGGCTTACATTATGTAAAGCACGTGGTGAAAGATCATGGGGGCAAAGTGAAGGTGCAAAGTGAGTTGGGCAAAGGAACTGCTATAACTATTATCTTGCGTCAATAACGTATCTGATGATATCTGAAAAAGCCGACGTTTTACTTGTAGAAGATGATAACAGCCTTGCTTCGGTAGTTAAAGACTACATGGTGCTATCTGGATATAATGTGACGCTTTGTGAAGACGGTTTAGCAGCCCTCGAGTCTTTTAAACTAAAAAAATTTGACCTCTGCATTCTTGATGTGATGCTTCCAAAAATGGATGGGTATGCGCTTGCAGAAGAGATTCGTAAAACCGATGATACTACCCCAATATTATTCCTTACTTCAAAATCATCAAAAGAAGA
>JACCZZ010000053.1 GCA_013695715.1 Chitinophagales bacterium
ATAAGAACTCCAAAAGAAGGAATCTTCTTAATGCTTAGTAACTTACTAAAGCTAAAAACTAATAAACCAGTAAATAAAATAAACAAGCCCGTGAGAATATTTATCCAAGTTTAAATGTTGATTCTATTTCCATAAGGTATGATAATTACGTTCAACGTAGAGCATTTGTGCTGTTGGGTATAGTTATTCGGAACCGTGCAGCCAATGTCAAATAAAGATATATAGTAGTTAAAGTTGTTAGTCTGGCTCAACACATGGCTCTGTAAAGACCAGATGAAGAGTGCATCCGTTGGCAAACAGAAAACTCAAACCAACCTGCACATGGGAGCCTTAACTGGTTTAAAGCTTGATTCAAATTAGAAACATATTACGCGCGGAAGCTAGCCGAAGAAAAAATTAAAATGAGCATACTGACTGCTGTGAAAAACAAATAAATCGCTTGTTTTATTGCAGTAGTAAAGCGTGGAGTCCCGTTTATAAAAATAGACTACAGTGTGGGCAGATGTCCTTACATAATTAATTATTATTCACCACCGGCAGTTCATAAAACCGGGTTTTCTCTTCCTCAAAAATCACATCATTATAATCCTTAACCACATTGTAAAGTGTATCTCTTTGAATGGGATGCCTGCCTACCTGCTTTATCAGCTCCACAATATCTTTCGTTGCCATCGCTGGGTGCTGATCTTCCGCACCCGCCATAGAGTAAATTTTAGTAGAGTCGTCAATGGTGCCATCTACATCATCTACTCCAAAGTTCAGCAGCAACTGAGTTGTTGTCTTTCCGATCATCGGCCAATAAGCCTTAATATGTGAAAAGTTATCAAGATAAATTCTTGCCATCGAATAGCAACGCAGGTCTTCCACAATTGAAGCTTCAGAAACATGCGACATTTCATTGTCTTTATTTCTGAATTTTAAAGGTATAAATGTATTGAAGCCGTGGGTACGATCCTGCAGCTCACGCAGTTGGCGCATGTGATCTATGCGATGGAAATAATTTTCAATGTGTCCGTATAGCATTGTGGCATTTGAATGCATCCCCAGGCGATGTGCTGTTTCGTGAATTGAAAGCCACTGCTCTGCTGTTGCTTTATCTTTAGAAATAACATCTCTGATTTCTTTGTGAAATATTTCCGCTCCCCCACCGGGAAGTGAATCCATTCCGTGATCTTTCAGAATTCTCAAGCCTTCTTCGACACTAACTTTCGCCTTGCGAAACATGTATTCAAGCTCCACTGCAGTGAATGCTTTTACATGAAGGTCAGGCCGGATCTCTTTAATTTTTTTAATCACATTTGCAAAAAACATCAGATTCATCTTGGGATGCACTCCACCAACGATATGTACTTCTGTAACGGGAATGCCGTCATACTTCCTCACTATTTCAAGCATCTGATCTTCGGATAGCTCCCATGCTTCATCTTCCTGCTGAACAAGCCGGGAGTATGAACAAAATTTACAGGTAAAAACACATTTGTTAGTGGGTTCAATATGAAAATTGCGGTTGAAAAAGGTGTGATTACCATGTTTATTTTCCCTGATGAAATTTGCAAGCGAACCCAGCAATCCCAACTCAGCACGTTCATAAAGAAGCAATGCTTCACTGTCTGTTATTCTCTCTAGTTGCAGAACTTTTTCTACTATAGATTTTAAATCTTTAGAAATCGTAAGAGAGTGTTTTAACGCCTGCATTTCTGGAGCAATATCTTCTGTTATCTAAGTCAATAACAACTATCGTCGAAATGTGTTTACTATTTCTATTATTTTTTGATTCATACCCATTGCAGTATTTAATTACTCATTACTTTCCCAATGGCATCATCATAGAGCTTCTTCCACTCATTTATTTCACCCCAGTTGTGCTGATCAATTAATAGCTGTGAATCGGTTACTTCCCCAAGCAAACTAAACTCTACATTTTTAGAGAGCAGGTATTCAATAAAATCATCCTGTTTTTCAGGAGCTACAGAAACAACGATCCTGCTCTGACTTTCACCGAAGAGAAAAGCATCGTTACGAATGCTTTCATCTATTGAAATATCGAAGCCCCAACCTTCAGGCATGGCACATTCTAACAATGTAATGAAAAGACCACCGTCAGAACAATCATGTGCAGATTCTACCAATTTCTTTTTAATCAACTGCTGCACTGCCTGCTGAACATTGTATTCTTCATTAAGATCAAAATATGGCGCAGGAGAATACCGAATGCCGCAAATATTTGTAATGTATTCTGAAGAACCAATATCATCTCTCGACTCACCAATGAGATATATAAAATCACCTGGGTTTTTAAAATCAAGAGTCATTCTGTCATCAAAATGATCCAGGAGACCTAGCATTCCAATCGTTGGGGTCGGAAACACCGGTCCATCATCAGTTGACTGATTATAAAAGCTGACATTCCCTCCGGTAACAGGTGTATTAAACTTTCTGCATGCCATCCCCATACCTTCAATGGCATTCACAAATTGCCAGTACACTTCTGGGTTATATGGATTTCCAAAGTTTAAACAATTTGTGATTGCTACAGGACGCCCGCCGGAACAAACAATATTACGTGCGGCTTCACTTACTGCAATAGCGGCTCCTTTCATGGGATTAGCAAATACATATCTTGAATTGCAATCTACTGTTAAAGCAAGATGCTTTTCGCTGTTGCTGATCCTGATTATGGCCGCATCTGACGGTGCGTTGGTTGAAGTATTTCCAATTCCTACCATTGAATCATACT
>JACCZZ010000058.1 GCA_013695715.1 Chitinophagales bacterium
TCTGCTTTACTAATTGCTTTAATCGCAATTAGTTCCCTGAGCTACCCACAGTTCTAATGTTTGTAGGGCGGTATCAGTTAGCTCTTGAGGGGAAAGTGAATAAGAAGGAGGCATGCCTCCTGCAGGATCGAAGACCCTTGCTTCAAGACTTCCATTGTTCACCTTTGAAATCAGTCCACTGCATGTCGTGAAATCACCTGAAGCGCCTAGATTGGTGTCGGAGACATGACACTTCTGACCCCCTGTTCCATAACAATAGGTTTGAAGAATGGGTACAATGTCTTTTGTAAAAGTTATTGTCACTGAATCATTAATTACAGGATCTGCTGGCAGAGCCATGTCACTCTTATCAGATGAGCACCGCGAAAAAAAAGCAATTATAATTAACAAAGATAGATACCACTTCATACTGCAAAAATAAAAAGGGTGGAGTTAACCTCCACCCTTTTCAGATTAAAATAAATTATTGCTTAATCAATTTGCCCAGTACCGACGTAAGTCCGTCTGCATCAAGCCTTATAAAATACATTCCTTCATTAACTGTCTTCAGGTCAATGTTGAAATTATTTTTCCCTCTGTTAAGGGTAACGATTTTACTTGTCATTACCTTACCATTAAGATCAACAACTTCAACCTTGGCGAATACATCAATCTCTGATTGTAATGAAATCGAAATTTGATCTATGGCAGGGTTAGGAAACAAGCTCTGCTCTGTAAAGGTGTTTGTAATTGCGGCAATTCCTACTGCAGTATTAAAGCAGTCGCCACCCCTTACAACCTGGCCTCTTATTTCACCATCCGGAAAGGAAGCGGTATGGATATTTACATAAACACTATCATTGATAAACTTTGCACTGATTTCAGGAGTAAAGGGAACAGCATCTTCACTGGTCCAATACCCAAAAGCTGCAGCGTCATTACCATTCATTATAAACCAATCCGTTATTCCGAAAATTACAGGCCCGATTTGACCTGCTACATTATTATGAAAATGAGCTCCGGTTATAGGACCAGTTAATCCACTTACAACAATCATTATATGTGCATTTTGCTGATCACGGTCAATGGTTGTAATACCGGTTCCGGTTGCTGTCCAGGATGTAGCAGGGATTTCCTGTGAGGCATCTATGGTATACGTATACCCTTCACGTGCATAACGATATACCTGCCCACGGATTTCTCCATCGGGGTTGGCAGCAGTGTGAATATTGAAATAAATGCTTCCTCTAATAAACTGATTAATAAGGTCCTGAGATAATTCAGTTCCGGTAAACATTCCAATAAATTGATTACCTGTACTATCGCTCGTTGCATCCAGCACCACGCCACCTGTGGTCCCTTTAATACCTGTGTGAAAGTGAGCGCCTGTAGCGGGTCCACTCAATCCAGTATATATTACATGATACCACAAGGTATCCATGGAGGAATTGAGCTTAACGGAAGCAACACCCATAGCATCCGTAGCTACCGGAGGAACTTCCTGAGATCCATCGAGCCTTGCATCAAAAGCAAGCATATTGTTATTATTTATAACTTGTCCTCTTATTTCACCACCCGGATTAGAAATCGTATGAACATTTATGTAGATATTTCCAGCCAGAAGATCTGATAGAAATGTTGAATCTGAGAGAATTGACAAAGAATCAATCTCTCCTTCTATTACATTTCCATTTATAAAAGAAGTTAAATCTACTACTACATCACCGGTAACTCCGGGCGCTCCCATATGAAAATGTGCCCCGGTAATAGAATCGCTTAAATCAGCAACTATAACCTTGAAACTCATTGCTTCATAATTTTTTGACACGTCGAATATGCCAAAGCCATACGCAGGAGTTGTTACAGCAGGAACTTCCTGCTCACCACTTAACATCGCTGTATAAGCGAAATCTGTCTCAAGAGTGATTTGTCCCCTGATCTCCCCATCGGGATTTTGATCAGTATGTACATCAATGTAAAATCCGCCCTCCAGCATCTTTTGAATAACATTGATGGTAAGCAGAGTTCCTGATATTGAAGCATTGATGTCGTTGCCAGATAGAGAAAGAAAATCTGTGAGATCAAATACAATCCCACCAACAACCCCGATAGCTCCTTCATGAATATGGGCACCGGTAATTTCACCGCTTAACCCATTTACACTGGCATGAATACATAAAGTATCCATAGTGGCATTTAGGGTGAATGAAGCAATACCAACAGCATCAGTATTAACTGCCGGCACTTCCTGTTCGCCAGTCAGTTTTGCAGAAAAGGTTAGATTTCCGCTCAGATGATTGGCATTTACTGATAATGCTGTTAAAAGAAAACCAGTCATTATAAGAGTCATTATTCGTTTCATAAAAGTGTTTTGTTTGAAATTAAATTTGAGACCCTCACATACGGTTAAATACCTTTCTTGGATCGGATTAAATTGGAATTCCTCAGATTATGTAAGGATAATGGTTGGCTTTACTTTGTAATAAATCCTCTTTCAGATCTAGTTCTTTATGAAAAACTTTGCATGCTCTGTAGTATTTAGCACACTGTTGCTTTTTTCATGTGGTGCAAATTATTCAGGTCCTGAAAAGCAATATGACTACTCATATAATAACCCTTCGGATACAAATGATAAAATTAACGGAGCAAGTATAGTAGCATCCAGAGGACCTATGGATGATGCCGTTTTCCGACAGCTCTCTTCTCTTCACGTAAATTTTATTTGCCTGTTGCCCTTTGCATATGTAAGAGAGGGAAATCCGACGGTGCACTACAATCAATTCTTTCAGTGGTGGGGAGAAAAACCTGAAGGTATTGCATCATGCATTAAGATGGCAAAGGCCTACAACATGAGAGTGATGGTGAAGCCGCAATTATGGATCAGTGACGGGATGTATACGGGTCATCTTAAGTTTGCGAATGATGAAGAATGGAAGATCTTTGAAGAGAGCTATTCAGAGTATCTATTCACCATGCTTAATGTGGCAGATTCAATGGATGCGGACTGGTTTTGTTTGGGAACGGAACTTGAACCTTTTGTTAAAGAACGTGGCCTCTTCTGGTCATCTCTCATTGATTCAGCAAGAAAACATTTCAGCGGCAAGTTGACCTACGCAGAAAACTGGGATAACTATGAGAGCTTTCCACATTGGAATAAATTAGATGCGATAGGCATCAACGCATATTTCCCGCTTTCTGATTCACTAACTCCATCTGTGGCTGAACTGGAAAATGCATGGCAGCCACATTTTTCAAAGATGAAATCCTTTTCAGAAAAGCTGAACAAGTCTGTGATGTTTACTGAGTATGGATACAGGAGCATTGATTATGCAGCACGTACACCATGGGAATCTTATAGTGATGAGAAGGTGAATATGATTGCTCAGAAAAATGCTTATGAGGCTTTCTTTCATACATTCTGGAATGAACCCTGGGTGGCAGGTGGTTTTTTCTGGAAGTGGTTTGATGCAAATACACATTCATCGGTACCTTTAGAAAAAGATTATTCTCCTCAGGAGAAGCCCGCTGCAGAAGTGATAAAGAAATGGTATGGGATAAAATAGACAGGGTTGATAACCGGAATTGAAGGAGACAGACGCGACACGAATGCAAGGGAGTTCAGAGTCAGGTAGAAAACTTCGTAAAAATGGTAAGATATTACCAAATGGCACAATAAAAAACTATCGAATACCCGAAAGAATCTCTCTGCATTTCTATTCACAGTAATTACCCTCTCCGAATCTTCTGCAAGGTTAAATAAGCGTGAATTTGCCTTCCCTACTCTACCGGTAACGAAGATGCAAAAGAGACGGTCTGATTTGCACGAAGGAGCGTCCTAAAGTTGGAATAAATAGCTATAAAACAGGGAGTTGGATAAATAATATTCTTTTAGAATATTTGATATAAACGTCCTATATTTACGAGTTAGCAGCAACTCTATGACGACACCGCAAACATTGAAGAGACGGATAATGAAATTAAATACACTTTTATTTTTAAGCATTTTAACTGTCTTTACTTCGTGTAGCGGACAAAACAATTCTCATACTGCTGACAGGCTTACAATTATAACCGTTGGCGACACTGTGAAGGAACTTGGAAATAACTTAATGGTTGTTTATCAAGACAAGAAAAACAATTATTGGTTTGGAAGCTGGAAGGACGGTTTATTTCGGTATGATGGAAAAACAATGCTTCATTTTACAACGAAGAGTGGATTGCCTCACAACAGAATTGAAGAAATTAAAGAAGACAAATCAGGCAATATTTACTTCAATACCAGTAAAGGCATCAGCAAATTTGACGGACAAAGTTTTACCACTTTGAGCGTTGTCAATTCGGACAATGAATGGAAGTTAGAACCAAACGATTTGTGGTTCAAACAGGCTTGGGATTCAAACTTTGTCTATCGGTATGACGGCAAATTCTTGTACAAGTTGCTACTTCCCGCGCACCCAAACTATGCAAATCCTTATGCAGTGTATAGCGTTTATAAGGACAGCAAAGGGTATGTTTGGTTAGGCACGAACCCCTTAGGTGTTTGTCGTTATAATGGAAAATCACTTGACTGGATTTCTGAAGAAGATGTTACAGAACTTCACGATGGTCCTGCTAACGGAGTTCGCTCCATCATTGAAGATAAAGACGGATATTTTTGGTTCAATACAATGTATCGTTATAATATTTACGGTAACAAGACTCCTTTAAAAAACAGCACGGATAAGCCAACATTTTATAGCAGAGCAAAAAGCATAGGCAGTTTAGACGGAAAGAACGATACTAAATTGAATGAATATTTATCTATTGCCAAAGACAATAATAATGAATTGTGGATAGCAACTTACATGGACGGAGTTTGGCATTATGACGGGAAGAACATCATCCATTATCCTGTTAAAGATGGGTCAAAAGACATAACTGTTTACTCCATTTATAAAGACAATAATGGCGACCTGTGGCTTGGCACACATGAAACAGGAGTTTATAAATTCAACGGGAAAACATTTGAAAGATTTAAACCGTGACAGAAAAATGAAGAGCAGCTGCTAACACGGGTTTTGCGTTAGTGGGCGGACAGTGCGAATAGAAACATTTGAACAATTAATAAACTTTGGTGCGAGCAGACAGTTTACGGTTTCAAAAGCCCACCAACGCAAAGCCCGAAACCGTTATGTGGCATTTTAAGAACAACAACATGAGACAACTTGCAATAATTTTGACAGTTTGGACTTTGACAGTTTTGGTGATTAGTTGTAATCAAACTGACAACTCTAAAATGGACAGCGAAAAGAGAGATACTATTGTAACACCAACCGAGCCTGATAACTCTGCAACAATCATAAAAACGGACACTATTTCAATATGGACATATGACTATGAAAAATCATCTGCAATAAAAAATAGAGAAATAGATGCTGACATGCTTACAC
>JACCZZ010000074.1 GCA_013695715.1 Chitinophagales bacterium
GTGATTTCGGCTGCCGCCATAATTTTTGCCATGCTCAGGTAAGATTCCTTGCTCTGTGGTGGACCAATGCAAACTGCTTCGTCAGCAAATTTCACATGCAGAGATTCCCTATCAGCAGTAGAATATACGCTTACAGTTTTTATTCCCATCTCGCGGCAGGTGCGAATAACGCGCAGTGCGATTTCGCCGCGGTTGGCAATTAATATTTTTTTTAATTCAGTCTTCTTGGCCACTAAATCACTTTTGTTTTAAAGAAAGATGGCTGACAGTAATCATGATATAGGGATTGAAGATTTGAGAGAGAAGAAACTAAAGCGGCTCAATCAGAAACAATGGTTGATCGTATTCTACAGGTTTCGCATTCTCCACTAATATTTTCACGATGCGCCCTGACTGTTCAGCTTCTATCTCATTAAATAACTTCATCGCTTCTATAATGCAAAGGATGGAACCTTGCTGAATCTCATCTCCTATGTTTATAAAATTTGGTTTATCGGGGGATGAAGAGCGGTAGAAGGTTCCGATCATTGGTGACTTTATCGTAACGTATTGTTCACTGTCCGACGCTTGTGCTACGTTGGTATCTATGGCCTTTGAAACCGGAGGAGTTTCTGCTTGAAGTGCCGGAGCTGTAATATTAGGGGTAAGAGATTGAGACTCTTGCCGGCTATACTGTATTGGTGCATTTACATCATGAGTGCGCAACATTATTTTAAAATTATCGCGCTCAATGCGGATCTCAGATATGTTTGATTTATTCAGCAGCTTTATCAGCTCCTGTATTTCTTTTAAATCCATATAAATCTTTTGAGTTAATAAAAAGCGAGCTCTCTGAGATATTGCTGATAGATAAACCCATTATTTCCGCTCAGCATGGTCTGTGACAACTGGCATTAGCCTTATCAAGTTCAGAATGATTTTTATAATGCGAAAGATAGGCAATAATCCGAAAGCCGAGTAAAGGAGAATACCAGAGATCAAAAATCTGTATATTTGGAGGTAGTTTTCCTAGATTATAATTAACGATAACATTAAGAGTGTTCAATTAAGAGTGTTCACGTCTAAAATTGTATCTTGTTTCGCTTGTTTAAGCATGCAATTTTTCCGGTCTATAAGTTTAAAAGATTGTTGCTTTTGGTTTCAAAATTGAAAGCTTTATAAAAAATTACGATTATGAAATATTTTGTATTCATTTCTCTCAATGTATTTGTATTAAATTTTCTTTGTATCGATGCATCTGCACAAAAGGTTGATAATATTTCAAGTGGAGGTTCTGTACAAGAAAAATTAGATTTAGCAAGGGGTAATGCAAGGGTGTTTCCTAATCCTTCTGAAGGACCTATTGAGCTTACTTTTTATTCTGAAGTAAGTGGCAAATATGGAATCACTGTTTTCGACAGTGAAGGAAATGGATTGCTCTCAATTGATGGCGTCTCAAGTATGGGTACTAATCATATCTCTCTTGACTTGTCGGGCTATGGTCCGGGGCGTTATCCAATATCAATTACCGGACAGGGCATTGTTGCAAAAGTGCTGGTGATAATTAAATGAACCACAGAATAGGCTGTAACTGTTTTATTCAAGAGGAAAGCCATAGATATTAGATAGGTTCTTTGATAGGCTCAATCAACTTCTTACAACCTTCTCCAGAATATCTAAGGCTTCTTCCATCTCATCAAAATCGAGTGACGCAAAGCCCATTCGGGTAGCATTAAGGTTTTTTCCCTCAGGGTTGAAAAAGCGACCGCTTGATAAATAGAGTTCTTTTTCCCTCGTTTTTCTTGCGATCTCCGGAAGGTGGTATCTCTTATCAAATTGAGACCATATGGCCATGCCACCGGAAGGTACCTGGAAATTGATAACATCTCCCAACCGGTGTTTAAGAAGTGTGCAGAAATAATCTCTTCTTGCATGATAGATTTTGGTCGCTTTCTTCTGATGCCTTTGAATCTCTCCATCAGTAAATAATTCAGCAATTGCTTTTTCAAGCACTGTGTCGCCCTGCAGATCAATAACTCTGCGAAGCCGTGCCATCTCTTCGATTAGGTTTTCAGGAGCTACTACGAAACCTACCCGAAATGCGGGGGCAAGACTTTTACTTAACGAACCCATGTAAATAACCATCCCATGTGTATCAGCACTTGCAAGAGGCAGCACAGGATTGCTGTCATAGTGATAATCGAAATCATAATCATCCTCTAAAACTGCAAACTTGTGCTCTTCAGCAAGCGAAAGCAGATGCATTCTTCGCTCTGCCTTAAGTGTTACAGTTGTTGGATTGTGGTGATGTGGAGTCAAATAAACAGCACGAATCTTCTGCCGCTTGCATATTTTTTCTACATCAATGGTTACCATACCATTTTCATCAACGGGTACTGTAATTACTTTGGCTCCGATATTCTTAAACATCGCGGTAGCAGAATAATAACTGGTCTCTCCAACAACTACTGCATCATAAGGTTTTATGATGGTATGAATTGCTAAATAAAGAGCCATCATGCTGCCACGTGTCACTAAAATGTTTTCTTCAGATGCCCGTATACCCCGCGTTTCAGTAAGATGCTCGCACAATGCTTTTCGGAGGTCAATATTTCCATGGGTACCAGCGTAACTGAGATGCTTCTTATAATATTCTTTTTTCAGTAAATCACGATACGCACGTGACAGAGCCTCTACGGGCGCAATGCGTACATCCGGATATCCCTCATTAATTTCGAGATAATATGGTTTAACACGATGCGGTGGAGGGAGAAATTTATTTTTGATGAGCGGAAATCCTGTCTGTTTTGCAAATTGAATTGGCAAGCCATCACGGCTTCTTAATTTTTTTCCCCTTACTTCAGGCATGGATTCTTTAATGTAGGTACCGCTTGATGGAATGATCTCAATCCAGCCCTGGGCATCTAATTCATCCAGCGCCGCAACAATTGTTTTACGGTGCACAAGCAGCGTTTTAGCAAGATCACGTGTGCCCGGCAATTTGCTACCCGGCTTTAGTATCCCCTTTTTTATTTGCAGGATTATTTTATTCGCTATTTGAAGATATACGGGAGTCTTGCTCTCTTTATCAACTTCAATAACAGCATTAAGAGAAATCATAACCGGACTATTGTGATTATTTAAACTGGTATACTCAGGTAGTCCAACAAAGGTATAGCTTTGCACCGTATTTAAATCATTTTACTATGAAAACGATTAATCTAATTCTTGTAATGGTAATGTTGGGAGGTCAGATAAGCTTTGGAACGGAAAGGACCAACTGTTGTCCCGATACAGCAAATAGTCGATTGTTAGCTTCTGAATTGCAAGGGGAAATGGAGTTAACAAAGAGAGAGTCTGATGCAATGGAAATAGCAGTTCCTTCACTCCAATTAATGGTAACTTCAAAGCTTTTGAAAACTCACGCGTTGCTTGACTATATTCAAAAAGAAACAGAAAATTTACCAATAACGCCATTTACCTTTTTAAGTGTTGCAGTGGAAAAGCATTTGAATATTCCAGCGCAGCAATCAGTAAAAAACAATCGGTGATAAACAATATTTAACGCTGAGCACCCTCGTCATGCAAACTTCCCATTCCTTAAAAGCATACCTGGCATTGGCAGCGGTATGCTTGTTTTGGGGCACTACATATCTTGCCATTAGGGTAGGTATTGAAAGCATGCCTCCCTTTTTGTTTGCAGGCATTCGGTTCTTACTCGCTGGAGCACTTATATGTGGTTTTTTCATTATGAAAAAAACTTTGTGGCCGCGTTTGATAGAGTGGAAACAAATCGTCATAGTCAGCATCCTTTTTTTTGTAATCGGAAATACCAGCGTAGTGCAGGCAGAGAAACATATTTCAAGTGGGCTGGCAGCATTGATCTGCTCTGCCATTCCCATTTGGGTAGTGTTAATCAATATGATAAAAGATCGGAGTGAAAAAATTAATTATTGGGTAATTAGTGGATTAATCATAGGGTTTGCCGGACTGATGATGATTTTTTACGACAACATAGGAGACTTATCAAATCCGGGTTATTTGTTGAGCATAATTTTTCTTCTTTTTGGAAATCTTACCTGGTCTTATGGTACCGTCTATTCTAAAAATATTAAGTGGACTACACCTTTACTTTTTGCCGCAGGTTTACAAATGGCTGTTGCCGGAATAATACTTACCATTATTGGGGTGGTAAAAGGTGAAATGCCCGATTTCAAACCAGACACCAATGGATTGCTGTCATTGCTATATTTAGCGGGTATCGGATCTGTTTTAACTTATGGGGCTTACCTCTTTGCATTGTCTAAGCTGCCCTCTACAGTTGTATCGCTTTATGCCTATGTAAACCCAGTTGTAGCTGTAGTGCTTGGCTGGCTGATTCTGAGAGAGCAGTTTGGAATATTTACATTGATTGCTATGGGTATTACTTTAGCAGGAGTGTATATAGTTAATGTAGGTTTCAATAGAAAAAAACAAAACAATCAGGTGGATGTAAAAGAGAAGTCTGGTGAAATTGCTAAAGTATTATCAGTGCGACATTGAGGAGATAATTCTGCAAAAGCCATAGAAATTAACAAACCATTGAGCTGAGAAATGGTGAGCGCATAAGATAGGAATCGTGTTCTTGCAATTACATCTTAAAAAGTTATTAAAAGTCAGTCAGAAAAGCTGAGAATTCTTACCGCTGATTGAGCTTTTCGCGTCACCGGTGGTTTCGACAGGCTCAACCCCCGGTATGTCGGTGCCTGAGCTTGTCGAAGGCACACTTGTATTGTAAAGCTTATATTGCCTGAGCTTGTCGAAGACACATCTTGTATTTGTAGAGGTTTTGTTGCCTTAGCTTGTCGAAGGCACATTTGCATGTTTCTTATTAGCCGCATCAATGCAAACTATTATGCCATGGGCATTCATTAAGCTCGATCAGAGCCCTTCCTGAATCTTCGATTACTTGTGTTAAGCCTGATGAACTAAACTCAGAGTGACACCGCACGAAGGTTGGAATCAGGATTTACGGATCATTTCAAATCGGCCACTATAAATTTTTAAATTTTTTTTCAAAAAGTATTTGCAATTCAAGAAAAGTATTTACCTTTGTGTCCCGCTTTTGAAAAAGCATCTCCTCAAACAGTTCTGATTTAATATTTTTGGAATTAAAATGGAATGATTTTAATTCACGAATTCCATAATAAAATGGAATCATGTTCTTTGAAGTATTGGAAGTAAACAACAAAGCCAGCATTAAAAAAGGTAAGTGTTTCAAGCTAGAATTAACTCAAGTTTTTTTACAACGGAGAGTTTGATCCTGGCTCAGGATGAACGCTAGCGGCAGGCTTAATACATGCAAGTCGAACGGTAACAGGTGTAGCAATACATGCTGACGAGTGGCAGACGGGTGAGGAACACGTACACAACTTCCCTCTTACTGGGGCACAACTCCGAGAAATCGGGGCTAATTCCCCATAATATTTTGGATAGGCATCTTTTCAAAATTAAAACTCAGGTGGTAAGAGATGGGTGTGCGTCTGATTAGCTAGTTGGTGAGGTAACGGCCCACCAAGGCAACGATCAGTAACTGGTGTGAGAGCACGACCAGTCACACGGGCACTGAGATACGGGCCCGACTCCTACGGGAGGCAGCAGTAAGGAATATTGGTCAATGGACGCAAGTCTGAACCAGC
>JACCZZ010000075.1 GCA_013695715.1 Chitinophagales bacterium
GAGAACTCTCCTTTTAGCTGAGCGCGTAAAGCATATTCGAATATGTAGGTGCCTTTTGGAAGCCTGTCGATGAAGAAATTCGTGCTGGCGTCACCTGTTTCCTCATAATACCCAAACCCATCCTGCCATTTATATTCGCTTAAAACGTTTACTGGCTCAAACCCCGAGGCGTGCATGTCTTTAAGGTGGATGTATTCCATGCTGCGATCGGTTCGAAGCTCAATGCGCACTTTTATAAGGTTGCCAATCCTAATTTCAGTGCTGGCGGAAACAGGTTCCATAACAGGACCGCTTTCTGTGTTGTGTAATAGAAAAAGTTTTTTCTTCACTGAAAGTGCTGTTGCAGCATTGGCGATCTTGTCTTGGTTTTCTAAATATTGCCAGTATACTGCACCCCAGCTCACTGCATTCGCACTGTTACTTGTGCTAACGGTAATATTGCCCATCTCAGGAATAACATCACTCCCATTCCATGATTTTTTCAAATAACCTGTGCCGCCTTCTGTGTGCTCATCTGAAATATCAATTAATTTACTTCCGAGCGAAACAGTAACTGAAGGTTCACTCATCAATTCTTCATTACCATGAATTAACAAGGCATAAACCGCTTCTGCAGTAGCCTTAGTGCTTCTCCAGTTATTAGTCTGCTTTTGTTTTAACAGCCAGAGTTTCATTTCCATTACCGATGCTGTGTCGTTTGCAATTTCATCAAAAGCCTCAATTAAAAGTGCTTGTACCTCTATTGGAGCTTCATACCAATAATAGCCCGCACTATTACTCTTCCAATACATACCAAGCTCTACGTTAAATATTGCATTCTCTTTAAGAGAGTGAATGATAGCGGCTGAAGTTTTTTTATCTCCTGAACGGTACAATCCCAAAGCGATCATTCCCTGAGCATAAATTGTTTGTGCATTCCAATTTAATCTTGACTGCGCTTGATAATATTCCACAGCTTTCCTATTTTCTTCAGCAAGTGGAATTTCAGGATAAAAGCTTCTTGCATATAGGTAATGTATTGCGGCATAATTTAATTGATGGTCATTCACCACTGCCTTGTTTTTAATAAGCTTCTCATAATCTTCACGCATACGGTTGTCTGAATAATGAATTGCCTTAGTGAGCATTGCCTTGCTATTTTCTTCTTCAGGCAGAGCATTTAAATGTTGAAGATGTCCGAAGCCTGCGACAATATACTGGGTGATATAACGGTCGTCAGGGCCACCTGAAAACCAAGACCACCCTCCATTTGGAAGCTGCATTTGCTCCAATTGCTTTATGGCAATCTTCATCTCATAGCTTGTTCTATTGATGTCAAAGAGCAACGCAATTCTCTTCTTACGTGCAGTTTCATCTTCTGCCTGCAAAAGCCATGGAGTTTCCTGCAATAGAACCGATTTCAGCTCCTGATTTTTTTCCAGGTTGGAAAGCAAAGCATCACTCTTTACGGTGTTCCATTGATCAAACACCTGCTTAATCTTTGGATTTGAGCTGGCGATATGTGCTGCAAGAGCATTGGCATAAAAGCGGTTGAAGGTTTGTTCAGAAGATTGGTAAGGATATTCCATTAGATATGGTAAGGCCTGCACAGCATACCATAATGGATTGCTGGTGAATTCAAGTGTTAGGTTGTGATTTTTAATTGTTGAAGAAGTTGTTGATTTTAACAGTTGGGAAAAAGAATAATTCTTTGTGGTGTTTCCACGAACATTTAAAGGGAGAGTTTCCGTTACCAATATTTTATCAGTCAAAACCGGCACCACATTTTCTTCGCCATCTGACTGATCACCAGCCGTTGCAATTACCTTATAATCCACTGCCTGAATACCTGCAGGAATTTTTAACTTCCAGAGAATTGCAGCACTTTGTTTTTTGCCTGCATTAAAAGGCTGAACGGTATTTTCAACAGAAAACAATGAATCAATGGGTTTCATGGTAGCTGCATCGAACAATTGGAGTATCACAGAACCACTTATATTATTATCGGTGAGGTTGGTCACCTTTGCAGTAAAAAAGATTTCATCTCCTTCACGGAAAAAACGGGGTGCATTCGGAACAACCATCAAATTTTTTTGAGTGGTAATTTCCTTACTAAAGATTCCATACTTTAAATCTTTTGTGTGAGCAAACCCTAAAAAT
Source organism: Chitinophagales bacterium (assembly GCA_013695715.1). Lineage (GTDB taxonomy): Bacteria > Bacteroidota > Bacteroidia > Chitinophagales > UBA10324 > JACCZZ01. Next base: position 2,140 of record JACCZZ010000075.1, read on the forward strand.
TTCCATCTTGTTAATGCTTCAGCCATTGTGAACTTAATGATTACATTTCCGTCTTTGTCAGTTTGAAGCTGTGGAAAAAAGAAGGCTGTTTCCTGAAGATTTTTTCTCACCGCTATCTGATCAAATTTTTCATGCACAATTGGTTCATTCCTATTGTTAGCCTCCGAAGTATTATTGCTTATGTCTTGTTTCTTGACGCCATCATTTGCAGGCATCTGCATAGCAGCCGCACCATCAGCATTCATATCTACATTTCGCATCTCCCTCTGCATGTAACCATAATCATGGCG
>JACCZZ010000087.1 GCA_013695715.1 Chitinophagales bacterium
GTTTCCGATGCAGGTGTAGGTGCGTTGTGCGCACGGAGTGCGGTTATGGGCGCATACCTTAATGTTAAAATTAACTTATCGGGTTTGAGAGATGAACAACTGAAGAATGAGTTTCTTGATAAAGCAGAGCATTGGCGTGAAAAGGCAATTATTAAAGAGCGCGACATTCTTAAGATTGTAGAGGAGAAAATCATAAATCTTTAATTATTACTGCGGAGCAAGGATAATATTATTTATAGAGCGTAACATCCTTGAAGAAGCGACATTTTCAAATTACCTTTGCAATCTTCAAAAAACAAATAGATATCTGCCTCATGAAAAATTTCCCTTTCATTCTCAAAGCCGTAATTATTATAAGCTTATTATTTTCTGCGTGCAAAACAGGAATGGAAAACCAAATCGTCGGAAAATGGAAAATAGATGAGATGCATATTCAGTATTATCAGCAACAACAAGAGTATGGTGAGTCACAAATGAAAATGCTACAAGACAGCATGAGTAAAACCACTGATACAGCAAAGGTCCATACTTATCAGTCACAGATCCAACAAATTCAAGATCAAATGCAGGCGTTTACTTCGAATCGTGATTCAGCGTTAAAAAATAATTCATGGGAATTTCAAGAGGAAGGTAAGTTTATTGCCACTGAAGCGGAAGGTCCGAGAGATGGTCTTTGGTCGTATGATGAGAAGCTTGGAATGCTTTTCACAGTAATAGATAAACAAACTTCATCTGTTAAAGTAAAGTTTACTAAAGATACAATGATACTTCAGCTTGATTCAGTAAACTATATGAAGTTCACACCCATAAAGAAGTAACGATTTGGCGCTCTTCATTAAGAATTTGCAAAAGAATCTTTTACTTCGCGGTAGTAAGCAATAAGGTCTGTTGCAGGAAGTTCTGCTATACCAACCAATCTAAGCATTGTGATCAACTGCCCGCGATGATAAGTTCCATGATTTACTACATGCATGAACATCTGATAGCGAGGGGCATCGCCTGAATTTCCTTTCATAGTAGTATAATTCACTCCCGTTTGCAATTCCTCTTCGCTATACCTCTTCACTTTTTCTATTATTTGGGCTGATGAATTCAGAGTCCTGACGATTAATTCATCTTTCGTTCCCTTAAAGGATGCTGATGGCCAGGTCTGTGGAGATGTACCATTGAATCGTTCAAGCCATATGTCCTGCGCATCCCAGATATGAAGTAACGTGTGGCGGATTGAAGGGAAGCTGCTCTCTAGTTCCTGAATAAATTGGTGTTCAGTCAGCGTGCTTATCACTTTACACACTCTGTCATTTGCCCAAAAGTTAAAGGACGCATACTCGATGATTATGTGTTTCATAATTAATAAATTTTATAACTGCAAAGAAACACCCAACCCGTTAATAGGTGAATGGCTTTCGTATACCTTTGGGAAAAAAACTTACATGGATCTACAATTTGGCTCAATATGCGTTTACAGTCAAGAAATGAATTTTGAAAATGCACAGCCGCATATGGAACCGATAATTGCAACCACTACTTTTTCTTATGATGATCCGGAGATGCTGATGCAAGTATTTTCCGGAGAGAAAAAAGGATTTATCTATTCGAGATGGAGCAACCCAACCATAGAATTGGCTGAACAAAAGGTAGCAGCACTTGAGGCGTGCAGCATAAAAAATACAAATGGTGAGCCATTGAAGTTATCAGGAAAAATGTTCAGCTCAGGGATGGGAGCTATAAGCGCATTGTTCTTGTCGACTCTTAAAGCTAGTGACAAAGTGCTTGCGCAGGAAAATCTTTATGGTGGCACCTCCGAATTTCTTTTAAAAATTGTACCACAGCTCGGCGTAGAGCCCTTGATGATTGATCTTAACGATCTCACTCTTGTGGAAGAAAGGATATTGCAAGATCCCCAAGTAAAAATGCTGTATATAGAAACGCCTTCTAACCCCACTATTGATTGCTATGATATAGAAGCGCTGACGAATATTGCAAAGCTCAAAAATATCAAGGTTGCCGTTGATAATACCTTTGCTTCACCTTATCTTCAACAGCCCTTTAAATATGGAGTTGATTTCGTAGTTCATTCCACTACGAAATATTTAAATGGTCATGGCAACTCTACAAGCGG
>JACCZZ010000317.1 GCA_013695715.1 Chitinophagales bacterium
TCTTTTAAGAGAGATTATATCACGGAAAATTCCTCTTTGCAACAGTCTTCAAACCTGAAAAACTGGTCTACCACAATTTTGTCCACATTCAGTTTTCTCATGGGTTCGGCTATATGAAATGCTATAATTTTGACGTTGTAAGCCGATTTATTCTTACGTTCCCTGATCTTGCCGGAATGAAAAATTACATTTCATTTTTTCTTTTTCTGATAGTTTGCAATTTCACTTTTGCTCAGAATATAAGTGGAATTATTAATAGTTATACCCAGGTTACTGGTATTACCAGCACTATCATCACCACAACTTCTTCAGCAGCCTTTTTGGTGGGAGACAAGATTCTGATCATTCAAATGAAGGGTGCCGCCATCCTCAATACAAATACATCTTCTTATGGTGACATTACAAGTCTTAATGATGCAGGAAACTGGGAGTTTGCAACTATTGCAGCTATTTCAGGCAATGATATAATTATTACTGCAGACCTTATTAATACATATAATACTACTTCAGGCAAAGTACAGATGATTTCGGTGCCTTCATATTGTAATGTAACCCTCAGCGACACGCTAAGTTGTCAGCCGTGGGATGGCTTAACAGGAGGCGTGCTTGTCTTCATTTCAGGCGGAACGGTTACCATGAATGCAGATATTAATGTGAGCGGAAAGGGTTTCCGTCCTGGTCCCACCTGCAACAACAGCACATTAAACTGCAACAACACTGGCTATTTCTATAACCCTAATGGTTGTCTGGCGGGATGGAAGGGGGAGGGAATTACTGAATATGTAAATAGCGCACAAAGCGGCGGTCGTGCCAAGCTAGCCAATGGCGGTGGCGGCTCAAACAAAGGCAACAGCGGCGGCGGCGGCGGAGGCAACTATGGGGCAGGAGGTTTTGGTGGATTTGAAGATAACAGTTGTGGTGCAACCGGCATTCAGGGATATGGAGGCTTAGCACTCGATTATACTTTGGGGAAAATATTTCTTGGCGGAGCCGGTGGCAGCAGCAGTGGTGATGATGGGGGAATTATATTTCCAGGAACAGCCGGTGGAGGAATTGTTATCATAGCTGCGAATACCATAAACCCGAATGGCTTCTCTATCAAGGCAGAGGGGATTGATCAAACTGGTATTACTAATGATGAGGGAGCAGGCGGTGGAGGAGCCGGTGGCGTGGTATGCCTTGATGTGCAATCTATTCTTGCCCCAATGAATGTATCGGTTGATGGAGGCGATGGCGGCTCAATTGATAACATCATAGATCCTTCGGGCTGCCAGGGACCTGGAGGTGGTGGCGGAGGCGGCACGCTGTGGGTCAGTGGATCTGGTTTACCTGTTAATATTATATTTTCCGGAAATGGAGGTGCCGCAGGATTGATGCTTACACCCTCAAGCATTTGCTATAATACAACCAATGGTGCCTCAGCAGGCGAACCCGGTGGAACGATATTCAATTTTCCCACTCAAACTTTACCTCTTTCACAGCCGCTTGTAAATCTTGGGAATGATACAGCAATCTGCTCATTGAGTTCACTAACACTCAGCACAAATCCTGGATTTTTAACTTTTCTCTGGCAAGATGGATCAACTGATTCCACCTATATAGTTTCTGACTCGGGTTTATATACAGTAAAAGCTGCAGATACCCTTGGATGTTTCAGCTCAGACACTATTCATGTCACCTTTCTTCCCCCTTATACCTTCAGCATTGGAAATGATACTACTGTATGCTTTGGAAATACTGTAACGCTGGATGCCGGTGCCGGATTTATCAGCTACCTCTGGCAGGATCTTTCAACGCTGCAGACATATACCACCGATACAGCCGGCATCTTTTTGGTCACAGTAGTTGATACTAATGGTTGCACAGGCATAGCCACATTAACAGTGAGTAATTTTGGAAAGCCTCCATTAAACATAGGTAATGATACCTCTATTTGCATTGGAGATAAGATGGTGTTTAATGGCGGTGCCTTCTCAAGTTATTTATGGCAGGATGGAAGCACTGCTCCGATATTTTCCGCCACACAGCCAGGTATTTATTTTGTAACCGTTACTGATTTCAATGGTTGCATGCAATCTGATACTGCTACCTTACTTGGTTTCTACCCACAGCCACCGGATACATTTCTGATTGATACTGTTATCTGTACCGGGCAGGTAATATTATTGGAAGGACCTGAAGGATATGCCAGCTATCTGTGGACAGACAGTGCTACTACCAGCGCCATTACTGTGATCGAACCGGGAGTTTATGGCCTCAACATCACAAATGAATTCTCATGTAATAGCTCTGATTCGGCCATCGTTGCCTTAGAATGTCCAACCCACATTTTCATGCCCACAGCATTTACACCTAATGGTGATGGCATCAATGATTTATATCAGGCGGTTGGTTATAACCTAACCTCTTTTTTAATGAGAATTTATAACCGATGGGGAGAACTTGTTTATGTGTCATACGATATAACTCAGGGTTGGAATGGTATCAGCCAGGGTATTAAAGCTGAAATAGGAACCTACATCTATTATGTTACCTGGAGTGGTGAACTGGACGGTGTTTCATCAGGCGGTCTGATAAAAGGAAACCTCACGCTGATAAGATAGGAATCCGCAAGCCTTATAAAGTACGCAAGCTCATGCATAATTGCACGAGCTTGCGAGATGAATCAGCCATTCAGACTGTAACTGGTGTCAGGCAAAAAGAAAAATCTTGTTAATCAAACCATGACTTTACTTCACGCTTGATGTCGTCAATGGTCTTTCCGGTTTTGGTTTGAATCCTTCCCCATAGTTCGTCTTCTTTGCCCTCTTCATACATTAAATCGTCATCAGAAAGATCGGCATAATTTTCTTTAAGTCTGCCACGTACCTGGTGCCACCTGCCTTTTAATTGTAAATCGTCCATGGTTATAAGTTTTAGTTAAGGAAAAAAATCAATGAATAAATGTACAATAATAATTTAAGTTTTCAGATTAAATTTAAGTTAAGAAAAAGAAAATTCAATTAGATGTCAAACATCTCTGGTAATTATATTCATGGGTTCAATATATTCGATTTGGAATGAAGTAGTTATTGTTAAGTTTTTGGCTTTCCTTTCGCATGTATTTGAGTAAGCACCGGTTGTTATCTTTTCGCGAATATGTGCATATTGTGAAAGGCTGCAACAAGTAGGTTATTATGCATGGATGGGGGAGAAGAACAGCATGGGAGTAGGCGGGGAGATTCAATAAACATTTTACTATGAGAACTTTGATCGGGTTTAAAAACAATGTTCCGGTGCCGGAAGATCTGCAAAAATTTTTATGGGATCACCCCGAAGGATTGGCACCTTTGGAAAAGTTGTTGTTACGAACGTTTCAATATGGAAGCTATGAGCAACTAAAAAAAATTTACAGTCAATATCCGGAACAAAGTGTTGGCATTATAACCCGATACAGCGATATTAAACGGGGAGTTAAATACTGGATAAAAGAATGGCATGGAGAAGCTGATTGAGCTTGCGGCGAAGGTGCAAAAAACCATTCCGGGCTTTACCCTGGCAGGCGGCACCGCAACCATGTTTAAATACAACCACCGGATCAGCATTGATCTTGATTTTTTTAAAGATACAGAGTTTTCATTTAACCGGCTTGCTCTTAAAGTAAGGAAAAATTTTAACGTAGAAAACGAAGAAAGGAGAGCTGACAATCTTGATATGTTTATTAGCGGAATTAAGGTGTCATTTGTTTTCTTTCCTTTTAAAAGCATGGATAAGGCTCAAATTGTAAAAGGAATAAAAGCACAGAGCGATTATGATCTTTTCTTAAATAAGATTTATGTAGCGGGAAGAAGAGTTGATCCAAAAGACCCCTTCGATGCAGCCTGGCTCTGGTCTAAAAACCAATGGTCTGTAAATGAGATCAAAAAAGATTTTGAAAAGAAATTTCCAGATCAGAGCTATGAACTCTATTTCGGAGCGTTGCTGAGTTTTCAGGATTACGGCATGCTGGATGACTGGGTGAAAGAGGCTTTGCTGAAATTAAAACCGTAAATCCTGCAACTTAATGACTCATTGAACTGATGGAGGGAGTATGCAGTAAGAGGAAGAATAGGGGGGCGAGGTGGGGAATTAAATAATGGATCAGATGAATTTGAAATAAAATGAAGCACGGGATACGGTTGCCTTGGCCTTGAAGCTAGTGGAGGAATAAAATAAGAAAACTAAGATTTCATACCGGCATGAATCCAATTACCGTCGCGCGAGTCACCCTGATTTCCCGTTCATCTTCTTGGAAGAATATTTACCTATCTTGCCTGATCCAGGCTATCATATTATTTTCACCATCAAAAACACTTATCAGGAATGAAACAAAGAATTAATTACCTTTTTGTAATCCTCTGTTTAACCCACTGTGTTTTACTCTTCCCGGTTTGTTGCTTTGCCCAGACTGACACAACAATTCAGCTTCAGCAATCTTCAATTTTTGAAAAGATAACCAGCGAGGTCAAAGAATATAAGATTGATACCTCCGATGCGCCAAATGACAAGACAACAAAAAAAATAATTGAATTAAGACAACTTAAAGGTGGCTTTAACATTAATGAGGCTATTGATTACAAAATTCAAGAAGATAAGAATAAGAATGAAACTCCTGTGGCTGATTTGAATAAGTTAGAGGATTATTTCAAAGCAGGGTTGGGCAAAAAGAACTTAGACAATGCTGTAATATGGATATACCGAAATAATTTTTCGTACAAAGAATTAAAGGATAATGTAAAATTTTATAAATCATCTGCAGGACAAAAAATGGCTGACAGATTTCCAATTATTATGCTGGAATCACTTACCGCAGCACAAATTCTGCAAGAGAACTTTATGAAGCAACATAAAAGTCAGTAAGTTAATTGTGAACGGAATTCCGCTTTCTAAAGCGGTAGAGAAATAGTAGATATTTTCTCATTAATTCCTGTACTAAAATTGTATTAAAAAAACAATTGCTTTTTTTAAGATTATTGTACTATTGGTATATCTTCAACCCCCATATAAACTATGCGTTCATCTATTGAGCTTAAATACAGCCAGACGATCAGCTTTTCTATGATTATACAATTTAAGTCTATTCCATATAAGCGGGATCCTAACACAGTGCGCCTACTTGCTAGCTTAATGGCACCAAATGGAATATTGAAAACTAAATAAATATCACTATAGACCATGATTCAATACGAAACAGCGAATTCACCATTTTTCGAAGCCAATAAAGAGTATTGTGAAACCATTGAAGGTCAGCTCAGGACAATGGACATTGCGTGTTCAGGATTTTGCAACAGTTTCGGGTATGATATTGAGGCAACCTTGGAAAGAGATGATTTGACGTACTATTTAAAATTTCACAAACATCAAAGCACACAAAATGGAGTCGTGATTCCGGTTGACGCAATTAACTACGCCGGAACTAAGATAGAGGTGAGTGGACTGAATAAAAAATTTAGCTTGACAGCAGGTAAATCTAACCTTAAGAGACTTTTTACTTCAAAACACTTTAGGGACAAGATTCCAGCCCCTTATTTTGTTATGTGTAACTATTCACCAGACAGTAAATTTGTTGACCTTTTAGTAAAGCAAATCCTGAATTATAAAATCTCAGAACTTACTGTTCACAGTGGGAGTGCCAAAGGTAAAATGCATATCGCAATAACAAACTCTTTAGACTTAATCACAGATATTGAAAGAACAATGAAAGCCTTGGTTTAATGTTCATTATTAGAACTGATAAAGCACTGTCTGATGCTTGTTAAAGCGCACGAAAATATAATGGTATATGCAATATTTTATATGCTTTGCTTGATAAGTAGGAATGTTAATAGAAAGAATATTCATAGTAAATTAAAGTGGCAATGAGATTACAAAAGAAAGGATTTTCAATTCCTTTGCCACTTTATGTTTTGATTAATCCAGTAACCAAGCGGTATCTCTTCAACTAATTTTTGTCTTCTGAATCTTTAACCTCATTACTATCCCTATCTTCTCTAACGAAGTTGCCCTTAGCATCAAAGATCAGGTCATAATCTTTTACTTCGGCTTCAAAAGTCTTCACTCCTTTTACATCGGTGATCTGTGCAGCCTCTTTGATTTCGGCACCTGCGTAATTTTTTGAAACATAGTTGGCGATAGCAGCTGGCAACTCTTTCACTGATATTTCTTTTTCAGTTTGAATCAAAGCGCCTGTGGCAGTAAAAATTACAGAGGATTCGCCAGCACTATTATTCATTTCTGCCTCGTAATTTCCGTCCTCCATTTCCCAACCATTATCTTTTTCTGCCGGATACATCTTATGAAAAGCAGATATAACAGATGCAGGAACCTGGCTCTCATTAAGCTTTTGAGCATTGGCGAATGAGCCCGACCAAAGGACGATTAGAATTGATAATACAGTTTTCATTGCTAAATATTTATAAGTTTAAAAATACAAAGGTGAGAGGTAATTCTGAAGAATTTTTTTGTTGTCTCATTCATTTTCCTTTCAACTTAATCAACATGCTGAAGTCCTCTTAACTGCAATCGCAATATTACAAGCTGTTAGAATTTTTTTGTAAAACTTAACCCGAGTGCCATTTTATTTTCAATTGCCGGATAACTATAAAGATTCCAGGTCAATAGTTTTTCTTTTTTGTCTTTATTGGTAATAAGGTTCCACGTTCCCAAAATCATTGTCGTTGTGCCTAATCCGATATTAACCATAGATAAGGTCTTCTGGCTCTCATTTGTGCCGCCAAGCCATTCGTCTTTTGGAAAATTAATTGCACCATAAATTATCGAGCTCGCACCAGTTAACAGGCTTAAAACCGGAACAGCTTTACTGCCAGTCCCTTTACTCATTTGAAAAGCATTGAGGGTATTAAGGGAAAGATTTACCCCACCTAACAAAGCAGAAGAAATTCCATATTTAGGTGAAATAAAATTGTTGCAGCGGATTAATAGTCTGCCTGTTATCAGGTGGCTGTTTGTTGCAGCTTAAAACAAGAGTAACAAGAGCAAGGGTTAAAATGAAGATTAATTTATTCATTTCCGGGAAAGTTTAAACAATAGTTCAATTAATACATTAGCCTGTAGATAAATTAATATAATAGATGAAAACTGCAAATCAAATATTTATAAGGAGCAATCATTGCATTCGAAACTTTACTTCTTAACTGACATTAACTAACTAAGCTTCCTCTTCTGTTCTTTCAAATTTATAATACCATTGAATCATAAAAAAATATGATAGCAAGAGCAGCAATGCACTAATAATCAGGTAAGCCTTATATAATATTAAAAAAAAGAGAACTGCAGTAACAGCAAAAACCCATGGCATGTACCTGTCCATATC
>JACCZZ010000093.1 GCA_013695715.1 Chitinophagales bacterium
AACTTTGCCTTTCAATTAATTTTGTGAAGGAATTGTTTTTTCTTTTTATTGCCTTTAATGTACTATGTTTCGGGTGCAACCAGTCTGTAGACCAAAATAAGGATGAAGTAAATGGTAATCTTGTTCAGAATCCAGCAACACTCTCGGGTGATACCGCAGGCAGGAAGTTTCCAGTAATGAGCCTTGAAACTCTTGAACATGATTTTGGGAAAGTAAATGAGGGGGACAAAGTGACTTACAATTTTAACTTTGTAAATACCGGCAAAGCACCATTGTTGATTTCTAATGTGAAAGCATCTTGTGGTTGCACCACCCCTGATTGGCCAAAAAACCTGATTCAACCCGGAGAAAATAGCAGTATAAAAATTCAATACGACAGTAAGGGAAGACCAGGAGAATTTAAAAAAGGAATAGTAGTCACAGCGAATACCTATCCGAATAATACAACATTGAAAATTTCAGGAGTTGTTTTTTAAGATGATCTTAAATTATTATAAATGAGTCTCAAGTATCTTTTTTTAATGTCTACGGCATCGGGAACCAGCGGAAGTCCCGGTTACATGAATCTGATTTTCCTGCTTGCATTGTTTGCAGTCATGTATTTCTTCATGATACGTCCTCAGACAAAAAAAGCAAAGGATCAGAAGAATTTCCTCGACACCCTTCAAAAGGGTGATAAGATTATTACTGTTGCTGGCATTCATGGACGTATTACTCGTATAAACGAGAATGGAACACTTGAGGTAGAAATTGATACCAACACTAAAGTGATGATGGAGCGCAGTGGTATTTCAATGGAATACACCCGAGCCATTCAAAATCAACAGCAGCCTCAGAAGTAAGTGTCGAATTAGAGTAATTTCATTCAATTACTTCCTTAATTAATTAATTTAATATTATTGGAATGGAATCCCCTTTCTACCTGATGCCATGGTGAGTGAGCCTGCCCTGAGTTTATCGAAGGGAACCATTAAGCGGAGCGATCTGATTAAGACACCTCGTAGGCAGGCCCTGCTTACTATGACCTCGAGCCTGTGAGAGTTGATCATAATATTTTTTCATAGTATTCGCAAGGCTTTGACAATGTCGGTAAAAGTTATGGTGAATGGAAGCTCGCTCAGCAAATAGAAATATGTTACGCATTGGCGTTACTGGTGGCATTGGGGCAGGGAAAAGCACTGTTTGTCGTGTGTTCGAAATTTTAGGCATCCCCGTGTTCTACGCAGATGAAGAATCGAAGCAATTGCTGTCAGATCCTATCGTGAAATTGGAGGTTATAAAGCTTCTTGGCGTGAACGTGTACACTGATGGAAATGCCGACAGAAAAAAAATTGCACATATCGTCTTTAATAATAAGGAAATTCTGAAATCCTTTAATGCTATCATGCACCCTACCGTAAGTCGCCGCTTCAATTCTTGGTTAGATAAACAGCATGATGTTCCTTACGTGATAAAAGAGGCGGCTTTAATTTTCGAAACAGGCCTTGAAAAAGATCTAAATAAAATAATTATTGTTGCAGCGCCTATGGATCTTCGAATCAGGCGCATACAAAGTCGTGATGGCATCACTGAAGAACAGGCATTACTCAGAATGCAAAATCAATGGCCGCAAGAAGAAAAGATCAAGCTTTCAGATTTCCTCATAGATAATAATGATGAACAACCAATAATCCCTCAAATATTATCTCTACACGAAGAACTAACTGAATTGGCACAGGTACTATAAACTATTGTGATGGTTCGTTTCCTCTTTATTTATATTTGATTGTGGGTAATTATCTGTTATGAGAACTTTTTTGATTTTGATTATCGTTTGTTGCGCTCTCTCCTGTTCCAACGAGTCTAAACCTGAAGAATCAAAGGTGCCTGTCATTGCATTCCTCGATGCTTTTCAGGATGAAACCATTGAGCAGGCGAAAAAAGGTTTCTTTGATTCTTTGCTTGTCAAAGTTTAACAACATAAATATGGGCTTAAACAAACAAAGTTTTTGGTATGCATTTACTCATGCAAAATGTCCCCATTGTCATCATGGAGATATGTTTATTAATAAAAACCCTTATGTATTGAAAAACATGAGTGAGATGCACCAAAATTGTTCTGTCTGCGGCATATCTTTCTTTCCTGAAACCGGCTTTTATTGGGGTTCTATGTATATGTCATACGTGATCACAGTATTTTTTTCTGCTGTTAACGTGGTGCTCATAGGGATTTTTTCACATTGGAATTTATATGCGCTTGTTATAGGCAATGCGGTTATGCTGGCTGTAGGTTTTCCGCTTTTCTTCCGTTATGCACGTGTATTGTGGTTACAGATTAATATGCCATTTAATCCAGAGTTATTCAAAAAGTTGGAGGCCTGATCTGCTATGCTTAAGTTCATTTAAGCCTTCCCGACCACTGCAGCGTTTACATCGTTTTTTAATGCAATCTGAAGCACCTGCATCATATCGTCAACATAATGAAAGGTTAAGCCTTTGATAAACTCTGCATTTATCTCTGAGATATCTTTCTCATTCATTTTGCAAAGTAGTATTTCTTTCATACCGGCGCGTTTGGCCGCAAGAATTTTTTCTTTAATACCTCCCACTGGTAACACTTTTCCACGAAGCGTGATCTCTCCGGTCATTGCTAAAAACTTCTTCACCTTTCTTCCACTGTATGCTGAAGCAATAGAGCTCAGCATTGTAACTCCGGCAGATGGACCATCTTTCGGGATGGCTCCCTCTGGAACATGAATATGAATATCTTTCTTATCAAAATCTTCCTGCTTTACACCAATTTCTTCAGAGTGCGATTTAATGAATGTTAATGCTGTAGATGCAGACTCTTTCATTACATCACCAAGATTTCCTGTCAGTTTCAAATTTGCTTTGCCTTTGCTAAGGGCGGTTTCCACATACAAAATCTCGCCACCAGTATAGGTCCAGGCAAGACCAATGGCTACACCCGGTGGATTTTCTTCCTGATACATTTCCGCATCGAATCGTTTGATACCAAGTATGCGCTTTACATCACCAACAGAAAGGTCAGCATTTCTTTTTTCGTTCAGCGCTACATCCTTTGCTACTGATCGCATGATTGCGGCAAGCTTGCGATCCAGTTCTCTTACACCAGACTCCCGGGTATAATCTTCAATTACTTTTTGAAGCACTTGCTGTGTAAAGGCTACATGTCTTTTTTTTAAACCATGTGCCTCCAACTGCTTTGGTATCAGGTGTCGTTCTGCGATCTCTATTTTTTCCTCTACGCTATATCCACTGATTTCTATTACCTCCATTCTGTCGCGCAACGCAGGCTGTATTGTTGCCAGGGAATTTGCTGTAGCGATGAACAGGACTTTAGATAAGTTGTATTCCAGTTCAACATACTGATCATAAAAAGAATGGTTTTGCTCAGGGTCTAAAACTTCAAGCAGAGCAGAAGATGGATCGCCGCGAAAATCCGCACCTACCTTATCTATCTCATCAAGCATGAAAACAGGATTTGAGGTCTGTGCCTTTTTTAAAGATTGAATGATGCGCCCCGGCATTGCACCTATATATGTTTTACGATGACCTCTTATTTCTGCTTCATCATGCAATCCTCCAAGTGACATTCGCACATACTTGCGATTCAAAGCTTTAGCAATGGATTTACCAAGTGAAGTTTTACCTACTCCAGGAGGTCCGACAAAGCAAAGAATGGGAGATTTCAAGTCCCCTTTTAATTTGAGTACAGCCAGGTATTCAAGAATTCTATCCTTCACTTTTTCCAAACCATAATGATCCTGTTGAAGAATTTTTTTAGCCCTTTTCAGGTCAAACTTGTCTTTGGTATAAATTCCCCACGGCAGATCAAGCAACAGTTCAAGATAATTCAATATCACAGAATGTTCAGCCGCTGCGGGGTTCATCCGCTGAAGCTTGGCAGCCTCTTTTTCGAAATGCGCCGCTACCTCTTTTGACCATTTTTTCTTCGAAGCGCGCTCACGCAAATTCAGCATCTCCTTTTCTATGGAATCAGAGCTGCCTAATTCTTCCTGTATGGTCTTTAGTTGTTGCTGCAGGAAATAATCTTTCTGTTGCTTCTCAATGTCTGATCGTACTTTATTTTGGATCCTGTTTTTCAACTCCAAAACCTGAATCTCTGATTCAAGATGCAACAACACTGCTTGTGCACGCTCCTTGAGATCATTTTGCTCTAATACCTTTTGCTTCTCTTTTATTTCTATAGAAAGGTTGTTTGCAATGAAATTGATGAGAAAACCAGGCGAATCGATATTGCGCAGCATGATGCTGGCTTCAGTAGGAATATTTGGAGAAAGCTTTATGATGTTGCCCGCCATTTCTTTCAAGGAGGCTACCATAGCCTCAAACTGCTTATCATCATGATAAGGGATGTCGCTGAGAACATCTATTGTTGCTTTAAAGAAAGGATCAGTTCCTACAAATTCGCGGATGGTGAAACGTACTTTTCCCTGAATGATGGCTGTGGTGCTGCCATCCGGCATTTTCAGCATCTTCAGGATTTTAGCCATTGTTCCGATCAAGTACAAATCCTTAAATTCAGGTTCCTCCACGTTGGCATCAACCTGCGCAAGCACTCCTATAAATTTATCTGATGCGTATGCTTCTCTTACCGCCTTAATCGATTTGTCTCGCCCCACAGTTATGGGTATAACAACACCTGGAAATAACACAGTATTGCGCAACGGCAATACTGGAATTACATCAGCAAAAACTT
>JACCZZ010000094.1 GCA_013695715.1 Chitinophagales bacterium
GGGCAATACCTCCTGCATCATCATAGCGCACATAATAATTGATTTCCTTGCTAAAGAAATTCTTACCACGCAGCAAATTATATCCCACAACCAATAATACAATAGCAACAGTTGCAAGCACCCCCACCTTTATTTCCTTCGATATCTTCAAACGAAAATTTTAATCGTTAAAAATAAAGGATAATCGCTAAGACTTAGGTGGGCGGGCGAATCCTTTTTTCAGGGTTTTTTAAAATGATTATAATTGTTTAAGTTAATAACATTTAACAGAACCAAAAAATTAATAAAATATCAGAGTTTAATTGAAACTCTTACGGCAACTGATTAAGAGGAATGCGATTGCCCTCTTTATATGCAACTATGAAAGCATCTTTATAACCTTTCTTCCTTAAAACAGCAAGGCGATTCTGACAATCCTGAAAGCTGCTATAGTTTCCAATCACATAACGGTTAATTCCCTTATCATTTTTATCTATTGTAATGTCTTGAATGCCACCAAACCGTGGATCTTTTATGCTGATGAGATTTTCTGATGCAGTAATTTGAACTTTAAAAATGGTTCCTGCATTAGTTTTTGAAATACTATCATTAGACCCTTTTTCTATTGTTTTATTTACAGAATCTAAATGTTCCGCTTGCTTAACATAAATTTTTCCAGAAGTATCTGCTATCAGATTATTGTCTCCATTCTCTTCATCTCTCACCAGTTTTAACTGTGAGAAATCACCCTCTACTTCTGCCTTATATTCTACAATAGCTTTTAACACAGATTGTGCAATTTCATTCCGACCGCTTTCAGAAGTAAGATATTTTTCCTCCTGCCTGTTGGTTAAAAAGCCTGTTTCAATCAAAATGGAGGGCATTGTTGTGCGCCATAAAACGAGAAAGCCTGCCTGCTTTACACCCCGCGATTGCCGATTGTCTTTGCTGAATTCATTCTCCACTTTGGAGGCGAGATTGATGCTTTGATTGATATGCGCGTTCTGATTCATTGAAAGGATGATGTATCCTTCAGGCGAGTTGGGATCGAACCCATCATAATGTGCTTCATAATTTTCCTCTAACAGTATTACATCATTTTCCCTTCTCGACACATCAAGATTTCCCTCTGACTTATGAAGACCCATAAGCCATGTTTCTGTGCCATAGGCAGTGAGCGATTTGGTAGCATTGCAATGAATCGAGATAAAAAGATCAGCATGGTTGCGATTGGCAATGTTCGCCCGCTCGTATAATTCCACAAACGTATCCGTCTCACGGGTATAAATTACCTTAATGTCAGGATAAGCTTTTTTA
Organism: Chitinophagales bacterium; assembly: GCA_013695715.1. Classification (GTDB taxonomy): domain Bacteria; phylum Bacteroidota; class Bacteroidia; order Chitinophagales; family UBA10324; genus JACCZZ01. The sequence continues at coordinate 1,297 of JACCZZ010000094.1, forward strand.
ATTAGCTCCCCCAATTTCTTTATGATAGCAAGCGTTACATCTTTTTCATAGGAATAGGCTCCACGGCAACCGGTATCATGGCCACCGTGACCGGCATCAAGCACAATGGTTTTAAATTTGTAATCCGCAGATGTTTGGGCATATAGATATGAAGAGCAACAAGTGATGAAGAGCGCAACAAATAGAATGGATCGTTTCACAAATATTTCAGGTAGCAGAAGCTTAATAACAAAAGTCAGCATTAAACGCAAATTTAGTTCTGATATTTTTTTGAAAAGGAGTTCTCTTATCCAATCTATCCCCATAGCATTGTTAATACTTTACGCCATATCTGCACATGCAGATATCACGACAACGTCCTCTACCCTTTCGGCTGTAATTTTTTATCAGCCACCTGACACAATCCCCCCGGATAGTGTTGCTACTGACTCCACATCAATCGATTCCATTGATGTAAAACAATCTGCAGAATCGCTTGACGCTCCTGTAAAATATACTGCACGCGACACCATTTGGTATGATCTTACAAATCAGCGTGTTTATCTTCTTGGTGAAGCACAGGTGGAGTATAAAGACATCACGCTCACTGCAGACTCAATAATTTTCGATTGGAAAGACAACCAGGTAATTGCTATGGGAAGAAAAGACACCTCGGGAGTTCTTGCGAACAAGCCGACATTTTCACAGGGTGATAAAAAATATAGCGCCCAAGAGATACATTATAATTTTCAAACGAAAAAAGGAAAGATTTCTGAGATTCTTACTCAAGAAGGCGAAGGCTATTTGCATAGCGAGGCAGTAAAAAGACTTCCGAATGAGGTACTCTTTGGAGCTCACAATATATATACTACCTGTAATCTTGATCATCCCCATTTTTACATTGCCGCACCAAAAATTAAAGTTATTCCTGATAAATCTATAATTACAGGTCCTGCAAACCTGGTAGTAGCAGATGTGCCTACTCCGCTTTTTGTTCCGTTTGGACTTTTTCCTTTAAACCCCGATCGAAAATCAGGGATTATTTTTCCTGAATATGGGCAAGAGCAGAACCGCGGATACTTTCTAAGAAACGGAGGATATTATTTTGGAATTAGCGATCACCTCGATCTTGCAGTTACGGGTGATATATATTCCCGTGGTACCTGGTTAACTAACGTGGCCAGCCGGTTTGTAAAGAGATATAAATACAGCGGCAATGTACGGATCACCTTTGCAAAATACCGTGATTTTGTAACGGAGAGCAATACCTACAGTACCAGTAACCAATTTAATGTAAATGCAATATGGCAGGAAGATAGCAAAGCCCGCCCTAACAGCCATTTTAACGCTAATATCGCATTCGGAACCTC
>JACCZZ010000120.1 GCA_013695715.1 Chitinophagales bacterium
CCTGCTTTCACCTGGTCATTTACTACTACAGGAATTTTCTTAACCTTTCCAACAGCCATGATGCATGCATCCGGTGGGTTGATGATTGCAGTAAATTCATCTATATCAAGCATTCCAAGATTAGATATGGTGAAGGTATTCCCCTGCATTTCTTCGGGTTGCAGCTTTTTTTCTTTCGCTCTGGTGGCAATTATTTTCGCTTCTTCACTTATTTGTGAAAGCAATTTCTGATCGGCGAATTTTATTACCGGAACTAACAACCCATCTTCAACTGCCACCGCCATTCCAATATGAATGTGGTGATTGTAACGGATGCTTTCACCATGCCAACTGGCATTCACATTTTTATGGTTCTTAAGAGCAAGCGCTGCAGCTTTAATGATAATGTCATTGAAAGATATTTTATTATCAGGATGGGTGTTATTGATGCTGTTCCGCGCCTCTACCATCATATCCATGTTAATGTGCATGGTCAAATAGAAATGAGGTGCGCTGAACTTGCTCTCCACCAATCGCCGGGCAATCGTTTTTCGCATCTGCGAAAGAGGAATCTCTTCAAATCCCTCTTCACCATTCATCAATGGTTGCAATTGTTTCTGTGATGAAGGTGCATCAGTTAAGAATTTTTCAATATCCCGCTTGATGATGCGTCCCTCATCTCCTGATCCTATGATAGTCGAAATCTCTACTCCTGAATCACTGGCTATTTTTCGCGCCAATGGCGATGCTTTCAGCCTTCCGGATTCTGTAGCTGAAGAGGTAGAAACCTTTTCTGGCTTTTCTTCAATAACAGATTCTTTTGCAGGCGGATCTTTGGGAACTGGTTGCCTGTTTGTTGAAATCACTTCATCTGCAGCTTTCTCTTTTTTGGGTGGCTGATCAGCAGGAGGTGCTGTTTTTTGCTTGCCATTGTTTTGCTGCAAGGCCGCCTGATAATCTTCTCCCTCCTTCCCCAGCACCGCAATTACATCATCCACCTTTACCGACTTTCCTTTTTCTGCTCCTATGTACAATAAGATTCCCTCCTGAAAACTTTCAAATTCCATCACTGCCTTGTCAGTTTCAATTTCCGCCAGCAATTCACCTGACTTTACCTTCTCTCCTACTTTTTTATGCCAGTCCACAATTACCCCTTCTGTCATCGTATCACTCATCTTAGGCATGCGGATTACATCAGCCATGTAGCATTCTTTGTGTGGTCAAAAATAGGAAAACTGACGCTAAAGAGTAATTGCGGAGTGAAGTTAGGTCAAGCGGAATGCGACAATTAATAGTCGAGTTCAAGCTTAAGCCGGTCTTTCAATTCCTGAAGCTTCGGATTTTTCTTTACCATATGAGTAAACTTTTCACCTGGAGTATATGGCTTCCGAAGAGATTCAACTTTGGATTTCTGTTGATCAACTTGTATAATAAGGTCAATGGCCTTTTTGTCCAACTCTTTCTTCAGGAAGTAATACATCTCTTCCCGCTCACTGTTTAATGTGTTGAGATAGGATTTTGTACCGACGCTGATTCTAACGGTTTTCTCATCTATTATTTCAGGCGGAAAAGCTTCAAGGATCTGAAATACCACTTGTTTTTTCTCAGATTTTATTTTTATCAAATAACTTTTCCATATCTGCTGAAAAGCATACTTGTCAATTTCATCAAATACTACATCCTCTTTTTCAATTTCCAGAAGCTCCTCTTCCTTAGGTTTCTCACGCAGTTCCTTTTTTAGATTGTCTAAAGAAGTGAGCTTAATGGAATGACTCCCTGAAACAGTGTTCCGAATTTCAGTTTTTTGCTCCGGATTAGCAATAGCTGCCTCTTTACCTGCGAATGGAAATTTGACCTCAGCATCGGGAGCAGGAAAAGATTCGGTGTTATTTAATTGAAGCGGTTTTTTTTTTACCGCAGAGGATAGCTCTTTTGTAAGGTCAATAGCATTTTGAAGATGGCATAACCGAAGGAGCGCAAGTTCAACACTCAGCCGCTTGTTTTTGCTTGTTTTATATTGAATGTCGGTTTCATTAAGAACAGCAAGCCCGGAGATTAGAAAAGCAGCTGGCGTGTATGCTGCCTGTTCCAAATATCGCTTCCGGACAATTCCAGAAAAATCCATCAATATATGCGTGCCCTCATCCTTCGCTACAAGCAGGCTTCGAAAGTGATCTGCAAGCCCATTAACAAAGTTTTCACCATCAAACCCGTTTTGTAATATTTGATTGAACAGCAGCAATGATGAAGGAATATCCGTTGCTAAAAAATAATCGGTTATCCTGAAAAAATAATCGTAGTCGAGTATGTTCAGGTTCTCGACCACATCACTGTAATTTATTTGTCCATTACTGAAAATGCTGATCCTGTCAAACATTGAAAGGGCATCACGCAAAGCTCCATCTGCTTTTTGTGCAATGAGGTGCAGCGCCTCCACTTCTACCTCTATTTCTTCCTTTTTTGCTATTCCGCTCAGGTGCCTTATCATGTCATCAGTAAGTATTCTATTGAAGTCGAATATCTGGCACCGCGACAGAATGGTGGGAATGATCTTATGCTTCTCTGTAGTAGCTAAAATAAATATTGCGTAAGACGGCGGCTCTTCCAGAGTCTTAAGAAACGCATTGAACGCTGGTGTGGATAACATGTGCACCTCGTCAATGATGTATATTTTTTTCTTTCCCTCCTGAGGCGCAAACCTCACCTGATCAATCAATGCGCGAATATCATCCACACCATTATTTGAGGCTGCATCAAGCTCATGAATATTGAATGATGCATTTTTGTTAAATGCTTCACATGAAGCGCAGGTGTTGCAAGGTTCGAAATCTGATGCAATATTCTCGCAGTTAACAGCTTTTGCAAGAATGCGTGCACAGGTTGTTTTACCTACTCCCCGGGGTCCACAAAAAAGGAAAGACTGAGCAACCTGGTTTGTACGAAGGGCATTTTTAAGCGTATTTGTAACCTGCGCCTGGCCTATTACGTCTTCAAATCTTGAAGGCCGGTATTTGCGTGCTGATACAATAAAGTTTTCCATTCTGTGATAGCAAATATATTCCGTTCTGCTAAATCAATATTAACGTAAAGTCCTTATCTTCTTTTATTATCATTACCTTGCATTGAACAATATTTAATTGAAATTCAGGAAAAAAATCATTTTTTAGCATTGCTATTTTATAACGATATAAAAAGATTATGAAAGCTTTACTTATATTTTTCTGCATCTTTTTCGCTACCCTTAAACCAGCTTTTTCGCAGTTCGAGTACGTGTCTCCTAAGCCCGGTTCAACGATGATTAATGTAGGTCATAACATTATTATACGCGAAGGAAACCTTATTGATGCATCATCAATTCATAAAAATTTATTTACAATTGAAGGTACAAAATCCGGGCTCCATGATTTCAATTTACGGTTGGCTAAAGACGGGAAGACAATTCTTCTAACCCCCATAATTAACTTTGAATATGATGAGGAAGTCTCAGTTCAGTTTTCGGCAGGGATAACTACGAAAGAAGGAAGAGTGCTTCAGGATTTTTCATTTAGCTTCAAAACACATAGGGAATATTCGTCACAGGAGCGGGAGGCTTTTAAAAACCTGAAAGCAATACTGCAGGAACAGGAGTTACAGAATTATCCTGTTGATTCTTCTGAAAGTGATGTACGGGATTTTTCCGATATGTTCAGTATTACTGTAAACAGCAATCCTGCGAAGGGTGATATTTTCTTCGATGCTTTCAGTGGTAGTTCTTTGCCAAGCGAATTAACCGGGTATCATGTAATAACCAACAGTGGTGACTCGGTGTTTTCACGTGAGCTTCAGGATCCGTTTAACTTTCTTATGCAAAAGAACGGATACTTTGGAGTTTATAACGGGGAGAAATTGCGCTACGATGTACTCGATTCTAATTTCAATGTAATAGATAAGTATTATCCTGCAAATGGCTATGAAGCAGATCCGCATGAATTCCAATTATTGGCCGATGGTCACGCATTTATTATTGCTGATGAGTACCAAATTCTTGATCTCACTGTGTATGATCCTGATTATTCCAACCACGCAACGGTGATGGGCACCGTGATTCAGGAATTTGATTCGAATCATGACCTTGTTTTTGAGTGGCGCAGCTTTGATCATATCGCTGTGCCCGAGGCTTTGCACACTAACCTGTCATTCACTTACATAGATTATGTACATACTAACGCCATAGAGATTGATGATGATGGCAACATCTTAGCATCGCACCGTCATCTTGATCAGGTTACAAAAATTGATCGGAATACGGGAGAATTCATCTGGCGGATGGGGGGTGTTGAAAATGAATTCACCTTTATAAATGAACCAGAGCCTTTTACCTATCAGCATGATATCAGGCGGCTGCAAAATGGCAACGTCACTCTATATGACAACGGTAATTATCATTCTCCACCCCATAGTTCTGCAAAGGAGTATATTCTTGATGAGGTAAATAAAACAGCAACTTTAGTATGGAAGTACAGCCATCCGGGGGCACAAGCAGGCACTAATCTTTATTATCTTGCAATGGGCAGCGTACAACGGTTAGATAATGGCAATACCTTCATCAATTGGGGATGGCGAACAAATACCTCTAACCC
>JACCZZ010000124.1 GCA_013695715.1 Chitinophagales bacterium
CATAGATGAAAGCATGTCCAAAAACTCCCTTATGATCAAACTTTTTCCTTGGCTTAAGCCTCTGTTCAATATCCCTTCGTTCAAGTAAAAAATATGAAGGACTATCTGCAGGTATAGCGTCACTTGCGAGACCAATATCAACTGCATGCCATGCACCAATGGTTTCCAAATTTTCACTGAATAAAAATGAAAGTTTTGGATATTGAAAAGTGATGGTAAGATAGGCTTTAAAGGTTACCTCATGCGTTGGCTTATCTGCATACAACCCGCTTGGAATATCTACGGAAACCCGACTACCTTGCTGCACATTTAAATACTTTACTAATTCTTCCGCAAGCTCATTTAATGGTTTATTCAAGCCAGTTCCAAAAAGTGCATCAATAATAATTGCTCCTTTGGGTATGAGAGGAAATGTTGCTTCTGAATCAATATAGATTAAAGACTGCCTAGTATTTCCTTTAAACCTTGCTTCATTGATACGAAACTCTTCCGAATGATTTCCATTGTTATTTAAGATGAAAACATGGACTTCATACCCACAATTCAGAAGAAGTCTCCCAATAGCAAGTCCATCCCCTCCGTTGTTACCATTTCCACAAAAGATGTAAACCGGCCATGATGATTTAAGCTTTTGAGTGAAGAGTCTTGTAAATGCTTCTGCAGCCCGCTCCATTAGATCAATTGAGGTAATAGGCTCATGTTCTATTGTGAACCTGTCAGCTTCAGCAATTTGCAGGGAAGAGAGAATGGGAATCACTATAATGATTTGAATTGGTCAACTAAGAAATTTCTGTAAGGTTAACCGATCATTCTCCGGATTAACCTGAGCTGATGGGTATATTTCTTCAGTTCTTCATCATAAATGCCATAATGGTCTATTGTATCTATTCTGACCCGTCCTGATGCATGAATGATTTTTTGTTGTTGCAGAATAATGCCAACGTGTATAATTCTTCCTTCTTCATTTTGAAAGAACGCCAAATCTCCTGGTCTTGCTTCATCAATAAAACTGATAAGAATTCCTTGTTCGCTTTGTTGCCAGGCATCTCTGCGCAGCTTGATGCCGGCAAGTTTATAGACGATATTGGTAAAGCCGGAACAATCTATTCCGGCTGGAGATCTGCCACCCCATAAATAAGGCATATTGAGAAAGCTCATCGCGAATGCGGGAATCTGTTCTGATAAATCTTGACTTAAGCCTTCTGAGATCGGAGCACTGAATTGAAACAATTCATCATTAATTTTGAACGATTGATTCTCATAATTAGGAAGGGAGCTGCCTTTAAATACTGTCAACTTTCGAATATTACTTTCGGCAAACGTAAATGGTTCTAAAGCACAACAATTTGGTGAAGAAGTAAGCTCAAGAAAAAGGGTTTGTTCTATTTCCTGCACCTGCTTTTCATCCACCCAACCGTCATAATCATCACAATGCGTATGAATACGAAGCCACGGTTGTTTCTTTTCTCTTACTTCAAATACTTCACCCAATAACAATTGTGATACCATCTCACTTTTATTTGAAGGATTTGCACGAAGAGGAATAGCTGTTAAATCACAAATTCCGAAAGTCAAGGCTTTTTATTTCAAAAGTAATCATAGGATAGTACATTATAGTTTTAGGAAAGAGAGAGATAATACCCAAAAACTAAATTTCTAAAGAAGATTATATATTCAATTGCTGATGGTTAGAATTAAATGAGATGCCCCAATGGAAGTATTAGAAGTATTGTTGATGTTTATTTACAATATCTCCCTTTATTAAATATGAATCATTTCCAAAGAGCTTCATTTGTTGCGTGGATTTTACGATATAAGACTTCAATGGCTCATAGTATAATTCTTCCATATTTGATGAGAGAAAGTGGTCTGATTTGTTTATGATATGCAGCAGTTTAATGGAATTGTCATGTGCTGAAAGATTAACCTCCATCAAGCTTGTTCTTAAATCCTTATCAATTGCTTTATATGTGATGCGCTTTTCGAGGCTGTCAATTGTAGTGGTATCAACGGTGTATTTTCCAATGAAAGAACCCTTATTGATGTCTGATGCATAAAATAAGGCAAATTCTTTCCTCCAATCTGTCCACGGCATTTCATGTTGATCGGTATTGCCATTGATATTTGCAGTCTTTATTATTATAGAAGAATCTTTATAAAGCTGTGAAATTTGATCGTCAAAAAAACCGGTGAGATCGAAGTAGGGTTTCTGTACAATCAGAGTTGAAGAATTTTTTGTACATGAAAGACTAAAAAAAATTACAGAGCCTAACATGATTGGCCATATAAAAAAAGCTACTCTGAAATTTCCTTGCATTGAAAAAAATTAACTTGTCTAATGAGTTGAATCATTCATCTCATCTATCAAAATATTTCCGCTCATCTCTTTTGGCGATTCAATTCCCATAATCCTTAATATCGTCGGTGCCAGATCAGCCAACTTGCCATCGGATAGTTTAACATGATCTTTTCCATTTAGCAAAAATAGCGGCACCGGATTCAAGGTATGAGCTGTATTTGGTGTTCCATCTTCATTTATCATGTAGTCTGCATTGCCATGATCTGCTGTAATAAGCACCGAGTAATTTAAGCCAAGCGCAACATCTACTACTTCTTTCACGCAGTTGTCCACCGTTTCTACGGCTCGCTTAACCGCTTCCATCACTCCGGTATGACCAACCATATCAGGGTTCGCGAAGTTCACGCAGATGAAATCAGGCTGCAAGGCTTT
>JACCZZ010000142.1 GCA_013695715.1 Chitinophagales bacterium
GGCTTGGTTAATGAAATGATAAATGCAATTCCGAATAGAAGCAGCAAACGGATGACCATCGCCATCCCTAATCCGAGCAATCTGCCCCTGGCTCGCTCATTCTCCTGCAGCCTGTTTGCAATTATAGAAATAAATATGATGTTATCAATTCCTAAAATAATCTCCATAAAAATTAGAGTCACAAGGCTGATCCATCCTTCTGATGAAGCAAGTGTTTCAAACATCGGTTAATTTTTCGCAATGATAAGAAGAAATCGAGCGAGGAAGCAGCATTCTAAAAACTACACGCATGATGGTAATAATCAAAGCTTAATGCAAGGCCTCCAACAACTTTTGTATGTTTATCTATCGTGCTGATGGCTATTGCAAGAAGGGCAAAGCTTCTGATAAACCATTATTATACAACAAAGGTGAACTTCGACAACATTATTTTCCTTAGTCTATAAAAGCTGCATCTGAATAGTACTAATAAATCAATCATATTCTTTGATGGGGTATGCAACCTTTGCAATGGATTTGTACAGTTTGTAATCAGGCGCGATAGCAAATTCAACTTTATGTTTTGTGCTTTACAATCTGAAACAGCAAAAGAGATCCTGTCCTCTTATAACGATCATATCAAAAATCTGGACACAGTGGTGCTTATTGAAGATGGCAAACTATTTACCCAATCAACTGCTGTACTTCGGATCTTTAAAAGTTTAGATGGTGGTTGGAAATATCTGAACCTGTTTACAGTATTACCCAAATTTTTCAGAGATGCATTTTACAGGCTGACTTCAAAATTCAGGTATGTATTTTTTGGGAAACGCAAAGAGTGTATGATTCCTACACCGGCGCTAAGGGAAAGATTCTTATAACCCGAATATCAAGACTCCTTTTTTCTTCTCGAAATCTCGTCACGAACCATGATTGCCTGTTCATAATCCTCCTTCTCAAGCAGTGATTGCAACATTTGATTTAATTCGGGAAGTGACTGACGGGCAAGGTCAAGTGATCTAAGGTTTGTTGTGGCGGTAGTGGATTTTTTTTCAGGCTTTCGTTCCTTCACTTCAAGCTTCTCCTCTTTGCCAGGCTCTTCCAAAATAAGTCCAGCGGAATCAAGAATGAATTCATAAGTGTAAATGGGGCAGTCGAAGCGTACCGCTAGTGCGAGCGCATCTGATGTACGCGAATCAATCTCTATGAGTTCATTTCCTCTTTTGCAAACTAATTGAGAATAAAAGATGCCATCGAGCAGATTGTTGATGATTACCTCCTTAACTTCTATGTTAAACGACTGACAGATGCTGCGCATTAAGTCGTGGGTGAGCGGGCGCGTTGGGTTCATTTTTTCCAGGGCTACTGCGATCGCCTGCGCCTCGAAACCCCCAATAACAATGGGTAATCTGCGTATGCCGTTAACTTCACCAAGCACCACAGCGTATGAATGGGATTGAGTGATGCTATGTGACAATGCAACGATCTCCAGTTCTATCTTCTTCATACTAAATCGCTGTTGACGAAATATTTAATTCCCTAATTTAAACTTACGAAATGCTTCATTAAGCTTTGGAACCACTTCCAGAGCATCACCTACTATTCCATAGTCGGCAGCCTTGAAGAATGGTGCTTCCGGATCTTTATTTATAACCACCATCACTTTACTTCCGTTAACACCGGCAAGATGTTGAATGGCTCCTGATATTCCAATGGCAATATACAAATTCGGTCTAATTGCAATTCCCGTTTGCCCAACATGTTCGGTATGCGGGCGCCAATGTATGTCGGCAACAGGCCGTGAACAAGCTGTGGCACCGCCAAGAATATTCGCCATCTCTTCGAGCATAGCCCAATTCTCAGGACCTTTTAAACCTCTTCCTCCCGATATCACTATTTCTGCATCGGATAACGTTGTGGTGCCGGAGGCTTTGACTACTTCTTTAATTTTTATTTTGAAATCCGTATCAGCTATTTCGGGTTTCAGCTCAACTAATTCAACATTATTGACAGTTTTTTCGGGAATTATTGAATTGGGCATTAATGAGATTATCTTTTTTGCAGAGTGCATTTCATAGGTTGCTGAAGCCTTCCCTGAAAAGACATTTTTCTTTACCAAAAAAGAATTATTCTCAATCCGTGGCAGGTCAAGAGCTCCTGAAACAAGGCCCGCCCGAAGCTTAGCAGCTAATACTGGTGCAATGGCTTTGCCATTATAACTTTGAATTAAAACCAAAACGTCAGAATTCGTTTGTGCTTCTGCCTGAATGATCACTTTTGAAAATACAAGCGGATCGAAATTTTTAAAAAGTTCATTCTTAACAAACCATAACTTATTTGCACCATAGTCGCCGAGGGATCTTAACTCTGCTTCATCTGCTTCATCAATGCAAAGCGCGTGCGTTTCTACTCCCAGCATGGCAGCTATTTTAGCTCCATAGGTAACAGCTTCAAATGCTGGTTTTTTAAATTTTCCTTCCGATGCCTCTACAAAAACAAGAACACTCATAGCTGTTCATTTAATCTTAATAAAACTGTTACTGAAAATTTTTAATAGCTGAGCATATTGCTCAAATTACTTTGGCTTCATTATGCAGTAACATTACCAACTCTTCAGGATTGTCTGAAGGGATCATTTTAGGACCCGCTTTCTCTTTGGGTAATGCGTATTGCTTTATTGAAGTAAGTCTCTCAGAAGCGAAGGCAGGCAATACTTTCACTGGCTTGGTTCTGGCTGCCATAATGCCTCTCATGTTCGGAATTCTTGCTTCCGCCATTCCTTTTGATGCGCTTACGACAAAAGGTGTCTGAACAGTTACAATTTCTTTTCCTCCCGGAATATCACGTTCAAGAGTGGCAGTGTTTCCATCAACATCTAATTTTGAAGCGAGTGAAATAAATGAAAGGTCTAACAATCCCGCGATCATTCCACCAACCTGCGATCCATTATAATCTATAGTTTCTTTGCCTACAAAAACAATATCGTAAGGCTCTGTCTTTAAAAATTGTGCTATCTGGTCGGCCACAAAAAAAGCATCATCAGCTTCAGCATCTATCCTCACGGCATCGTCACCACCAATAGCCAGTGCCTTTCTTATTATCACATCATTGTCGGCTCCACCCACATTCATAATCGTTACATGCGCATTCGATTTCTCCTTAATTTCAATTGCTCTTACCAATGCATACCATTCATCGTAAGGGTTAATAATGAATTGCACCCTATCACTATTGAACTTTGTATTATTGTCAGTAAATGAAACCTTTGTCGTTGTATCAGGAGTCTTGCTGATGCAAACCAATATCTTCATATTTATTTTCGTATGTTTAATCGAGAAGCGGCCTGTTTGGCTCTTCGAAAGGGCACAAAGGTAGCCAAAAAAAATTTCCATAAACCATATGAGCTACGACCGGATTGATCAGTTACTGAAGTTTCTTCAGCTAAATTCAAGAGACAGCTTCGTTAAATATGCACTTGCTTTAGAATACATCAACGAAGGTGATGACGAGAAAGGAAAATTTTATTTTAATGAAATCCTGCAAAATGATCCTGATTATGTTGGAACATATTATCACCTTGGAAAATTATATGAACGACTTAATGAAAAATCTTTAGCTAAAGAAACTTACCGTGAAGGTCTGAAGCGCAGTGAGGGTAAGGATGGAAGAACTTACCAGGAATTACAGGAAGCACTCAATCAATTATTGTATGAAGATGAATGAGTTCGAATTGTGTAGAAAGACCGATTGAGAAAGTAAAGTCTTCCTGACAAAGCTGCTATTGGTAACCTGCTTTCATGGTAGGTTTTCCCTGCGACAACTTGTCCCTGTCTAATTAGCGGCAACCTTAACGGTAAAATTAGATTTCACCACAAGCTGATCGTGTTCATCATAAATGTAAACGCGATACATACCAGAATCATAGATTGTAATTCCCTTAGAAAGCCAGGTCTTAGAAGGTTCTGCAGATTGTTTGATTGTAGAAATGAAAGTTTCTTTCCCCCCTTCCACCTTATAGATGTCGAAGCTAACAGAAGGAAGCGATTTAGATGGGGGATATTGAAGATGGAATACAACTGTTCCGCCATTTTTAGGCAAAGCAAACGTTTGAGCCGCTCCTACAACCTGCCCATCTTTATTAACTGACCTGCCAAAAGTTAATGTCTGTGCTTCACTAACTAAAACGCTCAAAAAAAGACAAAAAAAGAATATTTTGAATAGGAAGATTCTCATCGAGGGATTATTACTGCCCTTAAACCAAAAAGCGTTCCTGCTTTTATAGAAGAGAGAAGCTGAAACATTTAGCCGGATAACGTGTTAATAGTGACATATAATCAATCCATGAAATCAATTATTACTGCAACCCTCCTGTTTTTGAATTTCCTGTTTATATTATCCTGCGACAACAAGTCGCAGACTGACTCTCAAAATACTTCTGAAGATACTGCTTCATACATTTCTGAAGAACCGGCAAAAGCTTATGAGCCCAAAACTATTGACCCTTCTGCACCAGTAATGGAACTCAACCTTGAGGCACAGGGAAATTCAATGGATGTAATGACATTTTCTATGAGGGAAATTAGTGTTAAGAATGGGACTACCGTGAAGATCAACTTTAGAAACACGGCGAGAGACGCTGCGATGAAGCATAATTTTTTTATAGTGAAGAATGGTACAATTGAAAGTGTAGCTATGGCTTCAAATGCTGCTGGCCCCGACAAGGATTTCATTCCAGAAGACAAATCAAACCTGCTCTATACATCAAAGTTGCTGGAGCCGGGCCAGTCAGAAGAACTGGTATTTGCAGCTCCTCCTGTGGGAACTTATCAATTTGTTTGTACTTATCCAGGCCATTGGCAGAGCATGAACGGTAAATTTATCGTAGAATAAGCTCACCTGCGCGGCACTTTACAACTGCTGTCTTACTTTTTTATCAGAACGTTAGTAGTTGAAGCTACACTAAGAATTCCATCAGATTTTGCATCGGCCGTAGGGCCCATTAAGGTCATCTTTTTGATTTCTGTTTTTTCTTTAAGATAATCATATATCTGTTCCTGTGAGCGAAAAGGTGGGTTCTGATCTTTTTTATAACTGTTTTGCTGCTCATCATCCATTATTCGTGCCTTTACGTTATCACGGAACTGAATATTAAAATAATCAAGTAGTTCCCTTTTAATTCCCTGGTCAAATACCGGAAAAGCCATCTCCACACGACTATTCAGGTTGCGAATCATCCAATCCGCAGATGTAAGATAAACCAACTCATCTCCATCATTTTTGAATATTAGCAATCTTGAATGCTCCAGGAATTTATCAACAATACTTATGATCTCAATATTTTCTCTCACTTCATCTGATAAGGACCCCATGGTACAAGTGCTACGTACTATCATCCGCACTTTTACTCCTGCTTTAGCAGCTTCAGCAACTTTTTGAAGCATGTCATGATCTGCCACATTGTTAAGTTTTATGTCAATGCCCGCAGCTTTACCTTGGGCAGCAAAGTCAATTTCTTTGTTAATCAGCTTCTCAAGTCGTTTTCTCATTTGAGTGGGAGACATGATGAGGTGCTTATAATCCGGAACTTTATAAGTATTTACAAAGAATTCAAACATAAGCTGCAATTCTTCAGTAATCTGCCTGTCTGCAGTAAACAAGCTGTGATCGGCATATATCTTCGATGTTGTCTCATTATAATTGCCCGTTGATATGTTTGCATATTGAAAGATCTCCCCTTTCTCCTTTCTGGAGATTAAGCATACTTTGCTGTGCACTTTCAACCCCTGAATTCCGAAGATTACCTGAGCACCCTCGTCACGCATACGATCACTCCAAAAAATGTTGTGCTCTTCATCAAACCTTGCCTGAAGTTCCACCACAACCAAAACTTTCTTACCATTTCGCACTGCATTAATCAATGCATTTGCAACCTTGGAGTTTTTTGCCAGCCTATAGAGTGTAATCTTAATCTCTGTCACCTTCGGATCAATGGCGGCCTCCCGCAAAAAATCAATAAAGGCATCAAAAGAGTGGTATGGGTAGTGGAGCAGCACATCCTTAGTTTTTATTACCTGAAAGATGCTCTGGTTCTGCTTTAAATTAGGATGCAGCAAGCGTTCTTGCCGTGGATACAATAAATGTGTGTTTCCAAGGGAAGGGAAATTCATAAAGTCTTTAAAGTTGTGGTAGCGTGCACCAGCAACCAGGTTATCGTCCCCTTTCTTCATGTGCATGCGCTTTAAAAAATAATCGAGCATCTCTGAATCTATGGCAGCATCATATATCAGCCTTACAGGCTTTCCTTTTTTTCTTTGCTTTATCCCTTTTTCAATCTTCTCCATTACACTTTGATTGAAATCTTCCAGCAGATCAAGCTCAGCATCACGGGTCAGCTTAACCATGCTTGCTTTATACGTGTCATGTGGAAAAATATAGAAGACATCATCAAGGCAATAGCGTATCACATCATCGAGCAGGATTACAAAATTTTTAATACCCTCATTTGGCAATACAAGAAACCTTGAAACATTGTCGGTTGGGATTTCTATCAATGAATATTTAGGCTTGTTGCCACCTGTGCTGTCGGAAAGCAAAACTCCTAAATAGATGGAATGATCACGCAGGTAAGGAAATTCCTCAATTGCATCTACCATAATTGGCACCAGCACAGCCCTTACTTCATTATGGAAATAATTTCTGACAAAAGCTCCCTGAGCAGGTGTAAGATCTGATTCGTTCAGAATAAAGATATTCTCCTGCTCCAGTTCTTGCAGAAGCTGCTGATATATAAAGTTGAATTTATTCTGAAGTGTTATTACACGTTCGAAGATTTGTGCAAGTATTTTCTTTGGTGATTCACCAATGGTTTTTTTTGCCTTTTTCCCCAATGATACCATACGCTTAAGTGTTGCCACCCGTACCCTGAAGAATTCATCGAGGTTTGAAGAAAAAATACCTAAAAAACGAAGACGCTCCAGCAATGGAACTGTTGGATCCTGAGCTTCCTGCAACACGCGCTCATTGAAAGATAACCAACTGATTTCACGGTTTATAAATCGCACAATAAAATTTTTAAACTAACTTACTTATTGGTTCAGCCATCAAGCAATTACCAGGAACCGAACACCGGAGGCGTAAAAATTCCGGAGGAATAGAAGCGCAAAGTAGGAACATCCTTTTAACTTCAAGGTTAATTTTTAACATTGTGGTAGCGATTGCTTTACTTTTAATTCATCTGCAGTAAGCAAAGTGCGGCAGCGGAATGGTTGTTATGGATTACAAATTTTTATTCGAAAAATATCTAAAAGACCAGGAACAAATTCTATGGTCGGGTCAGCCGAAGCTTGGCATTCAGCTCAGGGATGCTGATATGATTCTGATACCAATGAGTATCATCGTGATCGGCTTTGCAATTATCCTGAATTATATTTTATTTTATTATGAAGCATCATTTACCTTTAGAATATTGGGTATTCTTCTGGCCGTTGGTGGCCTTTACATGGGCATTCTCCGATTCTTCACCGATGCCACCAAGCGCGCTCAAACCTTTTATTGCATCACATCCAAGAGAGTCATCATACTTAAGGGCAAAAAGAAATCTATTAAAACCCTCCCGTTAAAAAATATAGATCGAATGGATATAACCCATGAAAAAGATGGCTCAGGCTTTATCATCTTTGGAACATCTAACCCGTTGTATCCTTGGCTGCTCGGCGGATTTTATTTCAGCCAGGATGATGTGCCGGGCCTGGAATTGTTGCCGGATGTGCATCTTGTCTACAATTTAATAATGAGTCAGATCAGGGTAGCCATAACGCCCTCATTAGTTGCTGAGATTAGGAAAGAGGATAAAGGGGGATTGAACTAATGAGAACCTACTGCAATTCTCCTAATTTTAAATCCTGATTTTTTTCATCGGGAATGAAGCAATCTGTATGATAATCAGAACTTTAGTCTAAGCCTAGCGAATTTATAAAATGTTTATTATATTTTGTAT
>JACCZZ010000157.1 GCA_013695715.1 Chitinophagales bacterium
GTATAAAGAATCACCTGTTACAATATGTGTATTGAAATCATAATCACCCCAGCTATAATCAGGAAATCCAGTAGAAGAATTATCGAAAGCTCCGTATTCCCATGATGTATCACTATTAAATAATTCATTCCACGACGTGATTCCCGTAGTATCTAAAGTTCCCCAACCAGAAGTGTCAGTATTAGGAACATGAAATAATGACACTCCATTAGCAGAATTAATAAATATTGAGGATGTCTGCAGGCCTAAACGAAAGGCAAGTTCCCAGCCATTGATAGGAAAGGAGCCTGCATTTCCTGATGGCAAACTCCAGTAAATTTCGTCGGTGTAACCGGAATTCATGGAAATAGAATTGGTAGTTTGTGCGGACAATTGCTGAAACAGAAGAAAAAATACGAAGAAAAAGGACAGTCTTTTCATGAAGTAGCTTAATTAGGCCTCAAAATTACGCCGTAGGTGATCCAATCACCCAATAAGGAGGTTTATAGAAGACTCATTTGACACTAACATGACAAGAGTAAACAGTAACCGGACAATGGGTGAAGAGAAAATTGATGAAACAAAAATTATACTTTGTTCAAGATGAAGTTACAACAGCCCCACCGGAATATAGTTGTTTGCGGTATTTAAGAGATGGTGATACTATACAATTCCCAAGCCCAAAAGATTCCCATTTTTCATCAATAATATTAATGGTTTCTTCATTCATGCAAATAATATTAGGCCACTCCCGCTCAAAATCATCGAATTCCTTTGTTTTTCTGGTGCCGTCAAATCCAATGTGAGACGTCAAAGAATTTTTATCTGCTACTACAATAAAGCTATCACGGCGCGGGTCTACATTATTACTCCAGCGCCAAACTGCATCAGCAATATCACTTATATCTACTGTATCTTCAATATATATAATAAATTTAACAGCTTGCAATGGTGTCTGCCGAAATAATAATTCATTTAATTCCCGTAAATGGTTTTTCCTGTTTTTACTAACGGAAATAAAAACTATGGAGATTCCAAGGTTCAATAATCTCACATTAATATCATCAATCTCAGGGAAATTTTTTTTGATGTTGTCTACCTCCGAAGTTGAAATTTCCTCAAGTGTATAGCTATTTGGGCTAAAGCCGGTTCTTAGCTCTTCTGGAGATTTCTTAGTGGCATCAATACACATTTTACCACCATAAGCGAACTTACTACAAGAATGGTCAAGCACATCCATAGGGCCTTGGGAGAAGAAAATATCCTGTTGCGGATCTACATTTTCGCAAATGGTTCTTGCAACAGCAGCATAGTCATGTATATCTACAGATTCATCAACAACAACAAGCATCTTATTAAACATCATTTGGCCGGCACCCCACATTGCATTTGTAACTTTTTGAGCCTGACCAGAATACTCTTTTGTAATCTTTACAATTGTTAAGTTATGAAACACTCCTACTATGGGTAATTCCATATCTATGATCTCAGGAACCAAGGTCATCTTAATGGGAGCAAGAAATATACGCTCGGTAGCTTTCCCCAACCACGCGTCTTCCTGAGGCGGTATACCTACAATTGTTGAAGGGTAAATAGCATCACACCTATGTGTGATGCAGGTAATATGGAACCGCGGGTAATAATCTGCAAGTGAATAATATCCAGTATGATCCCCAAAAGGCCCTTCTAAAATATATTCTTCCTCGGGATCAACATATCCTTCTATAATTATGTCGGCATCGGCTGGTACCTCCATGTCATTAGTAATGCACTTCACGAGCTCTGCTTTCTTTTTGCGGAGAAAACCGGCCAGCATATACTCATCAACATTTTCGGGGAGCGGTGCTGTTGCTGCATAAGTATAAACAGGATCTCCACCCAATGCTACAGCCACAGGCATTATTTTCTTAAGTTTCTTATATTCATTGAAATGCTTGGCAGAAACTTTATGCTTATGCCAGTGCATTCCTGTTACTGTAGGACCAAATACCTGCATGCGATACATGCCTGCGTTTCGAACACCTGTATTTGGATCTCGGGTATTGATCACAGGCAATGTTAAAAATGGGCCTCCATCTTCAGGCCAGCATGTCATCACTGGAAGTTTCGTGATATCAGGTTGTTGCATAATCACCTGCTGGCATTCACCCCTGCCTGATTTTACCTTTGGCATCCATGCAGCAAGCTGAGAAAGAGTTGGAAGCATCATCAGCTTTTCAACAATATTTTCCTTTGGTTTCATCAGTGTTTTGAATAACTGATTAATTTGGCCTGATATATCATCAAGTTCATCAACACCTAAGGCCATACAAATCCGCTTCTGAGAGCCGAATGCATTGATCAATAAGGGGAAATCGGAGCCATTGTTTTCGAATAAGATTGCAGGACCATTGTGTTTTGATATTCTGTCTACTATCTCAGTTATTTCCAAATGAGGGTTTACATATTCCTTAACACGAAGCAGTTCTCCTGATTTCTCAAGTTCTTCAACAAAATGCCTCAGCGACCTGTAAGCCATTATTAACTTTTTTCTACCAACAAAATTAACTGAAAGAAGTTGCCAGGAACTTATGTAACCTTTTACGGTATCAAAAATGATAGCAATTAAAATTTCACCTAAAAAGGCAACTTTTAAAAGGAAACAATCATACAGAGGGGCAATACACCTCTTATACTTAAATTAGAATTTATATCCGAGAGTTAATACTACATTTCCGGTTGTGTTTTTCATGCCGACACCAGGAACTGTTTCGGAGGTTAATGCATATGGTTGATAAAATTCATTGGATGAACCATGAATATATGCAGCATCTATTGAAAACTTTTCTGTTTTTAGACCCAATCCGCCGCTTATAAACATTCGGCTATAATCATAACCTTCTGTACCAACCCCCTCTTTGAAAGGTGACCCATAAAAGCCTGCACCTGCTCTAAAACGCATCACGTTATAAGCTATCTCTGCCCCTATCCTTATATTGGAGGCGGGTGCGTATTTTAAATCTATAGTTTCATTCAGATTGTTCTCTATATTTTTTTCATCTATGGAAGCGAACTTTTTAAACTGATACTGCATAGCTGAATAATCCACAAATTCATAATCCACCGATAGAAATCCAAATTCTTTATAGAATAAAGCAATGCTTCCTATTGCGCGCCATGGGGTAATCAGATTATAATTATAGGATCCATTAGGTGTAGAATAAGAGGTCTCTGATAAGTTATCAATATCAGCATTGATTGATGAACTATATTCGTCATGCAGTAAATAAATTGTTGGAGTATGTATGCTTCCACCGAAGCGAACCCAATCATTTAACCGATACGCTACTCCGAATT
>JACCZZ010000191.1 GCA_013695715.1 Chitinophagales bacterium
TATAATTCCTTAATTTTTTAATCCATTTATAGCGCATCCGTTATACTTCTTTCCATTCATTAAGACCGAAACAGAATATGAATATTTATTGCCCGCAGTATCCTCGCTACACTGCTGTTGTTTAAAAGTTGCTTTTATACTTGTTTGATTTGCGAAATTATTTGAATGATAAGTATAACCATCATTTACAATTTTAGGCGCATAATATGAAAACACATATACCCGATTGTTGCTGAAATCTTTTAATGCAATAATGGATTCCTTCTCCGAAATCTGCAATGACCAGTCTGGTCTAGTACCCAATGCCCAGAAATCATAGGGAATACATGTGTTTTTATAATTCTTCTGTTCAAAGGTTAGAGTTTCCTTAACAATAAGTGTACTGTCAAATCCCTTCTTTTTTGCATTTCCGGGTAATGGTTCTAATATACCTTTCACTTCTACATAAACATTTTCATAGGGCAAGGCAGGAGATTTCAAAAGCATTTTTTTATAGAGCTCATCCATTTTACCTGTTGAATCCATTACTAAATAATTCAATTTAATATTATCACAGTTCTTAAATTGAAGCATATTATTTTTAATACGAAACAACCCGCGGTATGTTTTTAGAGTGTCCTCCATTGGCAGTGACATGCTATCCTCCACCTCTTGAATGAGAGTATCTTTTGAATGTTGCTCATTAGCTTTCCGTAGTTTTTCATTTGTGCACGAGAAGCAGAAAATAACAGAAAAGGCAACAGTAAAACTTTTCATCTTTTTTGAATAAACCTTTAATCAGCCAATATTCCTTTTTATTCACTTAATGTTGTTATAGCACAAGTTATAAATATCTCCTGTTGTTTTTCCATTGCTTCTTCAACTTGTATTTTTGAACGTTATAAAACCTCATTATGCCATCTCTTAGTATTGCTCATACTGTAACCAGTCGCTTCGTGAAATATGTAACCATCGATACGCAATCTGATCCTGAGTCAGACAAAGTGCCTACTACTGAGAAACAGAAAGATCTTTCGGCATTGCTTGTTGACGAGCTGCAGGCGATGGGCATTGCTGATGCAGAACTTGACCCATTTGGTGTTGTGTATGCAACAGTTCCATCTAATTCGGAGAAGGATGTTCCGGTCATTTGCTTCTGTTCTCATGTAGATACCTCTCCTGATTGTAGCGGCGCAAATGTTCACCCCATCATTCATAAAAATTATTCCGGAAGTGATATCGTTCTGCCCGTTGATAATTCAGTAATTATACGAATCTCTGAACATGAAGATTTAAAAAATCAAATTGGAAATGATATCATCACAGCGGATGGAACTACCTTATTGGGCGCTGATAATAAAGCTGGAGTTGCAGCGATTATGGATGCCGCTTATTTTTTAATATCGCATCCGGAAATTAAACATGGAACAATTCGCCTTTTATTCACGCCAGATGAAGAAGTAGGCCATGGTGTTGATCATGTAGATATGGGAAAGCTGAACGCAAGGTTTGGATACACCATAGATGGGGAATCCGCAGGTACGCTGGAGGATGAAACATTTTCAGGCGACATGGTGATAGTAAACATTAAAGGTGTAAGCGTACATCCGGGCTTCGCTAAAGGAAAAATGGAAAGTGCTATCAAGATTGCCGCTGCCATTATTGATTCTTTGCCCAAAGACAGGTTAACACCTGAAACAACTGAAGGTATGGAAGGATTTATACATCCGGTAAGTGTGAGCGGTTTGCTTGAACAGGCTACATTAAAATTTATTATCCGGGATTTTAATGATGAGGGGCTTATTGAAAAGGAAAACCTATTGAGAAACCTTGTCGAACAAGTATTTAAGCAATATCCTAACTCATCATTTGACTTTAAGGTAATAGAACAATACCGAAACATGAAAAAAATCGTGGATCAGTATCCCAAGGTGTCTTCTTATGCGTTGGAAGCAATGCAGAGAGCGGGATTAAAGCCTGAAAGGCGCAGCATTCGGGGAGGCACAGATGGAACTCGGTTGTCATTTATGGGAATGCCTTGTCCGAACCTTTTTGCCGGTGAACATGCTTTTCATTCACGCCAAGAATGGGTTTCAGTGCAGGATATGGAGAAGGCTGTAGAAACAATCATTCATCTTTGTATGATATGGGAAGAAAAGAGTTAATGAAATTACAGCTTCTATACTATTTTAGATTTTCTTAATGCTCAGCATTTCAGATGCATCAATCGTATCATGTAAAATTAAGAAGATGGTGAAATTCCCAATGAGACATTATATATTCAAGCTCAACTTAGTTTTTGCTTTTTGCCTTTTTTATTTGTGGCCTGCTTTTGCACAAGAAAAGATAAATGACCCTCATTCTTTTGCAGAACCCACAAAGGTTATCGTCAAACATCTTGATCTTAATATCTCTGTAGACTTTAATAAAAAAAATTTAACTGGAAAAGCTTCGTGGACTATTGAAAACAATGCAGCATCTAATCAAATAATTTTCGATACCAGAGATCTTGCTATTGTAAAAGTTACATTAAATGAGAAAGAAATACCAGCGAAGTTTGCCTGGGGCAAAAAAGATACTTTTCTTGGAAAAGCATTAGTTATATTTATCACTCCTGAAACAAAGTCTGTAAACATCTACTATTTCACCTCACCTGATGCCGTTGCATTGCAATGGCTTTCGCCTCAGCAAACCTCGGATAAAACTTCTCCTTTTTTATTTACCCAGTCTCAAGCGATACTGGCAAGGTCGTGGTTGCCTTGTCAGGATAGTCCCGGCATAAGATTTACTTACGAGGCGGACGTATCAGTTCCGCCTGACCTCCTGGCATTAATGAGTGCTTCCAACCCAACTCAAAAAAATGTGAATGGCAGATATCATTTCGTCATGGATCAACCGATTCCATCATATCTTATGGCTCTGGCCGTTGGCAGCATAGAGTTTGAATCTCTAAGCAAAAACACGGGCGTTTATGCGGAGCCTTCTATGCTGAAAAAAGTTGCCTGGGAATTTGCAGACATTCCTAAAATGATCTCTGCTGCAGAAAATCTGTACGGACCTTACCGATGGGAACGGTATGATGTGCTTGTGCTGCCTCCCAGCTTTCCTTTTGGGGGTATGGAAAATCCACGACTAACTTTCGCTACACCAACTGTTATTGCAGGCGATAGATCATTAGTAAGTCTGGTGGCCCATGAACTTGCACATAGCTGGAGTGGAAACCTGGTAACCAACGCGACATGGGACGATTTCTGGCTTAATGAGGGCTTTACAGTTTACTTCGAAAGAAGAATAGATGAAAATCTTTATGGAAAAGATTTCACCGATATGGAATGGTCACTTGGCATAGATGATCTGACAGGAGAGATTGCCGACCTTGGTGACACAAGCAGAGATACAAGACTTAAATTGAATTTAGCAGGCAGAGATCCCGATGATGGAATGACGGGCATTGCCTATGAAAAAGGAGCTCTTTTACTTCGTTGCGTTGAAGAAAAAATTGGGAGAGAGAAGTTCGATATATTCTTAAAAAATTACTTCTCTACTTACGCCTTTCAAAGCATGACTACTGAAAAATTTCTAACTTATTTGGATAAGAAATTGATTTTACCAAACTCTGAAGTATTTAAGCATTTCGATTATAGGAGCTGGATTTATGGTGAAGGACTTCCTAAAGAATGTCGACCAATTTTCTCCATAAGATTTCAAGAGGTTGATGAGGAGATTGAACGATGGAAGACTGGAGTTGCTCCCGGGGAGCTTACAACAGAAAAGTGGAGTACACAGGAATGGCTTCATTTTTTAAAGGGAATGCCTGAACAGCTTTCTACCAAACAGATGCTGCTTTTGGATCATCATTTTCATTTCACCACTTCTCAGAACAGTGAAATAGCCGACTCATGGTATCTGCTGGCAATTAAAAATTGGTACTCAGATGCCTTTCCCGCAATGGAACAGTTTCTAACAAGCGTAGGTCGAAGGAAATTTTTAACTCCTCTATATGAGGAGATGATGAAGACAGAATTGGGGAAAAAATTAGCACTTCAAATATATAAGAAGGCAAGGCCAAATTATCATTCTGTTTCTACAGGCACTATTGATGAAGTACTCGACTGGAAAAACAACAGCTTTAAATCACCATATTGAAACGTTGATAATCTCTTTAGCGTAAGACAAACCCTAATTATTATCTAAAAATCACGTAAACATTATAACCTATAATTCGCAGGCAGTATTAACTTTGGCGGCAACAAACAATCACTATGAACCATAAACCAAAATTCATTATCACATTGTTATTAGGTGCTGCAGCAGGTGTAGCAGCGGGCTATTACCTGGCTTCTGATAATAAGGAAGAAATAATTGAAGATTTAAAGGCTACAGCAGTAAAAATAAAAGATGATGTGCGGGGTGAGATAAACAAAGGAAAAGAAATTGTAGACTTTGTAAGAAATACCATTAATGACCTGCTTAACAGAGGATAGGATAAAGAGCTATATTCATTGAATTAATTTTGGAATGTTGATTTTAAAATGTTGTATACCTTCTATGAATATACAGCATTTTGAATGCATTTGCATTAATTTGAATTAAATACTCAGATTTATGTCCCTACAAAAAAAGCTTCCTGTTCATAATTTGAATACTCTGGCATTGGAGAAGAAGCGACTGATGGCAGAATGCGAATCATATAAAAGCTTAATGGATGAGCAAGTCCAGCATCTGAAAGATCATTACCCGGAGATGATGATAAAAGGCATGCTGCCTTTCCGTGAGA
>JACCZZ010000208.1 GCA_013695715.1 Chitinophagales bacterium
TATCAAACAGCACTTCAAAACGAGGTCGCTTATATTCTTCTACCGAAATGGTGGTAGACCCATAGTTGTTCCTGATCGTCATCTCTCCATTTAAAACATTTGAAGGCGCCGTAAATGATCCGGTGAAGCTTCCATAATCATTGGTGATAAGATTCTGCGATTGAATTTTTTGTCCATTCACATCGTAGAGTTCAACTGTGGTACTGAACTTTGTCATGAGTTCATTTGGTGCTCCCTTTGAATGTATCATGATTCCTTTATAATATATTGTTTGACCTGGTCGAAAAATTGCTCTATCAGTAAAGAATATTGTTCTGATAATCTTTTCGGCATTTTTTTCCTGAGGAAAGAGGTAGAAATAGTCATCAGCAATTAATTCATCTTCACCATCAATAAATTCAACTCTGAAATTTTGATTACTTGCTGAGGCTGCCACTTCCAAATAACCATTCTCGTCAGCAGTGTACCTTCCCGTTTCTTTCAATTGATAATTACGTGCGCTGGATTCGTAAAGCTGAGATAGAATTCTTGCTTTAGCTGAGGGAAGTGGCTTCCCAGATTCACGATCTATCACGTAAAAAGAATAATGGTTTTTGTTTCGCTTGCTTATGTAGCTTATGTTTGAAATGGTGGTTCCTGCTTTGATTATCCCTCCACCACTAATCGAAAAATCCTCATTACTTGACCCAAGAATGATGTATCTGCCTATAGGAAGTGCAGGCATTTTGATTTCTACCCCATGCTGTTGAAAATCGTGCAAGTCAACCAATGTCTGAGACCATTGCTGTAAGATGGGTTGTCTCAGATACCTTTCATATTTTTTTTCCTCGTCTTCAGTATGGAGAATATCAATAGAGAGACTGTCCGGATCTTTTATTATTCGTAAAAACAGTTGATCTACATTCCTGTATTCTATCAATCCCCGAAAGGGCTGTTTCGGAGTATTTATCTGCTCCACTGACAGTAAAAAACTCTTAGCTTCAATTAATTGTTTAAGAGCCTTGCAATTGACAGCAGCATGAGTGGCGGGAAATTGAGTGATTACCTTATCGCAATATTCAAGCGAATGTTTCTTATCCCATTGATGGTCGTTGATCAATGGCGGAGCATAATCTAAAGATCTGTCGAAATAAAATTGAGCTATGGCATAAGATACCGACGCGCTTGCTGAATCCCTTATATGAGCAGTTTCTAATTCTAATAGTGCATTAAGATAGAGTGAATCCTTAAGGTCATGAATGCTATTATTTTTCAAAAACTGAAACCGCTTCAATTCCACATCTATCAATGCATCAGGTGCTGTATCCCGAATATGAAATTGCATCAGGTCTTGTAGAATCTTTAATGCAAGTAATTTTCCTGAGGCAGTGTCTCTCGTCTCGAAACGGAGATTTATGAATTCCTTTGTGGGCGCAAACACTTTCTCACCAGTGATGTTGAATTTATAGGAAGGCTGCGTAATATAAGCCTCATCATTCATGAAATAATCCAGTGCCCTATGAGCGAGAAAATCATACAAAGTAGGACGTAAGGATTCCGGTGTATTTCCTTTTATTAGTATAGATGAAAATAGATCAACTGGTAATTGTTGCAGCGAATCACTATTAGTAAGCGATTCTGTGTACAAAGCAGTAACTCTTTCAATAAGCTTTCTCAAATCCCAGGTAGAGATATCCTTCTGGTTGAAATTCAAAGTGTGAGTACGGTCAGAAAATCTCCAGCGATTTTGCTGATAATAGCTCCAGTACAATTCGGCAGCAGCAGATTGCAAAATATTTTTCTCAGGAAATTTCGATGCCCCAATCTCTGCTTCAAAAACTGATAATGCTTTTTCTAAATCTCCCTCTTCAAGTATTTGCTTATATTTTACCTGGTAAATAAGTGATTTAACAATCTGCGGTGAGTTATCTGATTTTTTTGCAAGGGTATAGATTGCATTTGTTTTTACAAGTGCTGTCTTAGTTAAACCCTGAGCTTCAAGGGTATCAACTTCGTTCCACAGCTTTTCATAAGTATCGTATTCTTTCATTTGAGGAATCTGATTTTTAACTTGAAAACCAAATAAAATGGTAATGCTTATTAGCAGGAGTGTGGTGATTGCTGATACAGCATAAAGCTTTTGTATTGCAGACAGTTGCTTCTTCATATTTAAATAACTCATGAAAATAGTGTGATTGAAATAAAACATTCATTCAGATGCATTACTTCAGGGTATTTCATAAAACATCTTTAAAAAACCGAAGGAACTTTTTCTGATACCAGTTTTTTAAAGTAATCAAATTCATTTTCCTGGAAGTTAGACTTAGGGAAAATATAAAACATGCGGTCAGTAGGATATAGCAAAACTATTTCAGGTGATATAACTGCCTTCTTTATTTCAGCCCACGGAATTTTCAAATGGGAATCCTTTATATTCATCCGAATATGGTTTTCTTCAATTTCTATAACAAATGGATCGTGATAAGCAGACAGCCGATTATACACTCTTTTACCTAAGGTTCGCATGATGATGTAATAGGCCAGCATGGCCCCTGCTCCTGTAACCATTAGAGATATACTCAAAAACTTATTTCCTTCTTTACCGAGAATTAAAAACAAAAGTAAGCCCGACCAAACTGCAAGCATTCCAAGGAAAATCGGTAAACGTGATTGAAACCTGAAGAATCTTTTATAATGCAGCTCATGTGCGGCTTGCAAAGTGGTTGGGGTATATTGAAAAGTAATGTTCATTTGAAGATTAAGATTTGCATTACACGTTCCCAATTCAATACTTCAATCATTCCGGTGTATGCGAATTACAAAGTTAATTACATAACATGCAGTAAATTCTTGCTAATAACATTGTACATGATCACGCTTTAAATAAATTTAGCTTTGCAAAAAAATTGATATGAGTGAAGAATTACGAACTGAAATTAGTGAGTTAGGGGAGTTCGGGTTGATTCGTCATTTAACAGAAAACGCTAAGCTCAGACAGGAATCCAGCAAGGTAGGAATTGGGGATGATGCTGCAGTGATTCAGTACAAGGAGGGGAAGCAAACAGTGCTAACCACTGATCTGTTGATTGAAGGAATTCACTTTGATCTGATGTATGTTCCACTTAAGCATCTTGGATATAAATCAATTATTGCAAATATATCAGATATCTATGCAATGAATGCAATTCCTAAGCAAATTACTGTGTCTATTGCAATCAGTAATCGCTTTTCATTGCAGGCGTTGGATGAGATGTATGAAGGAATCTATTTTGCCTGTGAGAAATATGGCTTAGATCTTATTGGCGGCGATACTTCTTCATCTTTGCGTGGACTGGTGATAAGCATAACTGCGGTCGGTGAAGGCTATGCAGAAAAGATAGTACGACGCAGTGGTGCTAAAGAAGGAGATCTGCTTTGTGTGAGTGGTGACCTGGGTGGAGCATATGT
>JACCZZ010000049.1 GCA_013695715.1 Chitinophagales bacterium
CCATACCGACTTAGTTCAGACTGAATAATAACATCCCAGTATCCCGCCGCTGCCTGTTCTCTTAGAAGATAATATCCGCCGCATACCGTTACTATTGTAATTATCGAGATATAAAATATTTTCTCTTTTATAATAGAAGTAAGGTTTCGGTTAATCAATGCTATAATGACTAAGAAAGGGAGAAAGAAATAACCGGCAACACCTTTCGAAAGGAAAGCACCAATCACTCCAAGTGAAAAAAAGGCTAAGTGAATAGCAATTTCTTTTCTTTCGATCAAAAATTTAATACATGCCAGAACGTAAAGGGTGGTCCAGAAAACAAGCGATGCATCCAGATCGCCACTTCTTGCCCCATGGTTGCTCACGTATCCATTGCTGCATGCAAGAGTTAGGATAGATATGAATCCAATCTGATATGAATGCAGCACCTTGATGCTGAATAAAAGGAGCAGAAGCATCGTTAATGCTGAAAGAACTGCCGAAGGCAGTCTGATCGCAAATTCATTCATTCCGAATATCTGCATCGAAAGCGTTTGCATCCACAGCACAAAAGGCGGCTTTGTATTATATAGATCGGGTTCCCCCTCCATCCGAACAACTATTGGATCATGGTATAAATACATATCAATAGAATTATTAGCATATGTTGCTTCATCCCACATGTAAATTGGCGCCGTACCAAGATTTACAAACAATGGAAGGCAGCATATAAATAATATTCCTAAAGCTATCCAATCAAGTTCCTTTTTAAACCAACGAATCATAATTCAGTAGGACTTTCGCGATAATGTTACCATATATTAAGGCAGATTAGATATAGAATATAATAACGATAGCAATTGTTGAAGCGTCTAAAAATCTGTTTATTGTTTGTCTGTATATGAAATAGACTGCTTCTTGAGTATTGTTAATTATTTAGAAATGATGCATTATGTTTTAACGAAGAAGGTGAAAATTTTTGTACTTTTACAAATGAGGTTACATTCCCGAAACTGATTTCTATGAATAAACCATTTGTGATAACTGCAATGCTGTTTTTCTTCACTCTGCATCTTTCATACGGTCAGCAAAATAAGAAAACGGAAAGCCAAAGAGACCTTAAATTAAAGTACTCATCACCCGGAAATATTTCCTCCAAAGATTATTCTGCTGCTGATCATACTTTAGTTATTAAAAATAATAGTAATGTGAAGGCAGCGAAGGCACAGACTAAGAAAACTAAATTGGAGTATCGCAGTAACAAATTAAACAGAAAACATAAAACAATCTCTTCTACTACTAATTCTTCTACTACAAAATAAAATCTCTCTTCTGCTAAAGTAGATTGCCCCTTTCAAACATATTTTTAGCCTGCTCAGAACGAAATTTCTTCCATCTTGGTGATACCATAAAGTGGCAATGGGTCAATGGTGATCATACAACTACCTCGCTAACAATTCCACCGGGTGCTACTCCATGGGATAAAGTGATTAGTAATGACCCGGGGAATACTACATATAAATATAAACCTAGTGTGTTGGGAACATATAACTATAAATGTACCCCTCATTTCTCGATGAATATGCAGGGAAGCTTTACAGTTGTTTGTCCTACTGCTTCTGTTTCCATTTCAGCCTCCGGACCTACTACCTTTTGTTCGGGAGGATCAGTATCTCTTTCTAAAGGTTCGGGCAGTTTTGACTCGTACCAATGGCAGCAGAATGGATTGAATATAATAGGGGCTACCAATTCATCTTATAATGCAACAGCTTCAGGATCATATTCATTGGTAGTTACTAACAGTTGCGGAAATTCTGCAACATCCAACAGTATTTCTGTAACATCTAATCCAACTCCGAAACCTAAAGTTACTCCGACAGGACCTATTAGCATTTGCCAGGGACAAACCGCTACCCTTACTGCAAATACGGCGAACAATATTACTTACCAATGGATAAAAAATAACTCTAACATCCCTGGAGCAACAAACAAAACATTAGTGGTTAATTCAGCCGGAACCTATAAAGTGAAGGAGACCAACAGCGTGACCGGATGCACTAAAACGTCTGTTGCAGTGAAGGTAAATGTTACATGCAAAGAATTCCCTGAAAGTGATCTATTAAGTGCTTACCCTAACCCTACATCTGACTATTTTATCTTAAATACATCAGGTTTTGAAAATGAAATTGCTTTTGTGAATGTTTACGATCTCACTGGTAAGCTATTGCAGCATGAGATGATTACCGGCGAAGCAACCATGTTAGGAAGTTCACTTTCTGCAGGTTTATATTTAGCAAAGATCGAATCTGATGGAGAAATGAAACAAGTAATAAAATTAGTTAAGAAGTAATATCCCCTTATAATTAAGATACTTAGTAAAAATCCGCCGCAGTTCATGCGGCGGATTTTTATTATGCGACATTCAGGAACAACCCTCTTTGGTTTCTTATTTATGCTTATTGCAAATAGACATTAATCAATGTGCGGGTAATATAATTGTTGTTGCCAGAGAAGCATTCCGTTGTTTTTTCCCGCAGAATTCCTACTCCATACCCGTTGATCATATAACCATCACAAGTATCACTTATCTTATAGCAGGCCGAGGGCTCCCACTTATTTTCAGGACAAGAGGAAAGCTTTTCTATTTTCTTTTGTACCGCTACATCACCGCCAAACATAGAATTGAACTTGCTCTCTTTTTCGGTAGCCATCATTACAGGGGAAGGAAATTTAGCACCCGTACGTTGCTTGCCAAGCTGGTAGATAGTATCTCCGCTGCTGAACCATTCTCTTCCATCATCAAAAATGAAGGTTGTTTTTCCGTTCCACTCACCTGATCTCACAATTTTATCTGTATCATTGGCAGTAGAAACCAGTTTACCTTCACTAAATGTTGAATCCTTATACACCCAATAATTACCCACATTCAATGGATAGATCGCTCTGCTGCCTGATGAGGCTGCCGCCTGACGATTACAGGAAGATTCATCGAGGAATAAAACAGATAGAAAAAAAGCTGAAATTGAATAAAGGTTATTTTTCATATTTGAAGATTTAATTTAAATTGATACTGCAAAGGAACAATCATTTTATACATCTGGCAAGTGCTTCAATCGAAGCGCAGATATTTAATGTTAATCGCAACCTCCAGCCCCCCGTACAGTCTCTAAACCGCCAAAAGTTGACAAACCACCATTAGGACCTTTAAAATAAATATTAATAAAAATGGACAAGAAGTTAATCGTAAAAAACAGCATCAACATCAACGCGTCACCTTCAAAAATTTGGGATGCTTTGATAAATCCCGAACAGACAAAAAAGTATATGTTTGGCTGCGAAACAGTTTCTGATTGGAAAATTGGAAGCCCTTTGCTTTGGAGGGCAAATTATGAAGGTAAAGAAATGGTTTTTGTGAAAGGAAATATAGTTGACATTCAACCAGAAAAATTCTTAGCATATACCACCATTGACCCAAACAATAAAGCAATTGAAGATTTACCTGAAAACTACCTGACAGTAACTTATGAGTTAAGAGTTGAAAACGGACAGACAGTTTTAACCGCAACTCAAGGTGATTATTCAAGAGTTGGAGATGGTGAAAACAGATACAAGCATACTATTGATGGAGGGGGCTGGCAACCAATTCTTGAGGAAATAAAACAGTTGGTTGAAGCAGATGAAAATGTCAAAAGACCTTTTCATAAAAGTTGACACTTCACACCTAACATAATTCAAAAGCACTCAGAGAAGGTGATATCAAAAGTTATTTTAATAAAGGGCAAGCATCAGCGCATTCTGTCGGGGCATCCATGGGTGTATGGAAATCAGATAGAAACGGTGCAAGGAATCGTGGAACCAGGTGAGATTGTAGAAGTATATGATGGTAAAAAATTTTTCCTTGGAAAAGGCTATTACAATGAAAAATCTCAGATTCGCATTAGGCTGTTGACAAGACAACGAGAGGAAGAGATCAATAAGGATTTCTTTAAAAGAAGGATCACCTCCTGCTGGAATTACCGGAAGCAACTGGGATATATTGAAAACTATCGGCTTGTATTTGGTGAAGCCGATTTTCTTCCCGCCTTAGTAATAGATAAGTTCGGCGACCTTTTCGTGATACAGACTTTATCGCTGGGAATGGATCGCTGGAAGACCACCATTGCAACAGTTCTCGAAGAGCTGTTTTCTCCTAAAGGAATTTATGAGCGCAACGACGTACCTGTTAGAAAATTGGAAGGTCTTACCGAACAGAAGAATTTTCTTTCAGCTCCTTTTCCAACCAAATTTGAGATTAATGAGGATGGAGTAAAACTCTTTGTGGACGTGGAAAACGGACAAAAGACTGGTTTCTTCTTAGATCAGAAAGAGAACCGTAAAGCGCTCCAATTCATTTCTGAGGGTGCCAACATACTCGATTGTTTCTGCTATACAGGATCTTTCGCATTGTTTGCCGCTAAATTTGGTGCCAGGCATGTACTCGGGCTTGACGTCTCAGAGTCAGCAGTAGCTCAGGCAAAGGAAAATGCGTTGTTAAACAATTTTGAAAATATTTGTGAATTTCAGACAGCCAACGCCTTTGATGAATTACCACAGTGGGTAAAAGAGAAAAAAATTTTTGATGTTATAATCCTTGACCCTCCGGCTTTTACAAAAAATCGTTCGGGGATTGAAGCGGCTTCACGTGGGTACAAAGAGATCAACCTGCGAGCCATGAAACTAATTCGCAAGGGCGGCTTTCTTGTCACATTCTCTTGTTCTCATTTCATGGAACCAGGAGTATTTTTCGAGATGATTTCACAGGCAGCTTCTAATGCAGGGAAAACGATCAGACAGGTCGCATATCTCTCCCAATCAAAAGATCATCCAATAGTGTGGAACATTGAAGAAACGAGCTATCTGAAAGGCTTTGTGCTGCAAGTGCTTTAGGCTAAACTCACAAAATTAGATTATGATCTAAAAATGACATTATTAGTTTAGACTGTCAATAACTGTGAGATACAGGGTAATTCCTATATTTGCTCTCTTAATTTTTTTAAACCCCTCATTATCATGCGTGGAAAAGGCCTGATCACGTTTTTCTCGATAGCGTTGATCCTGATTTGTATTTACCAGCTATCCTTCAATTTCGTAACCAGTAAAGTAGAAAAACGTGCTGCACAATTTGCTGAAGCATCTGTGCTCGCAGGTAAGCCGCTGGAGAATATCCAATCTAAGGATGCGACGATTGCAACTGAGAAGAAAGACAGCATTTTAATGGAAATCAGAAAAAAGCGACAGGCCTATCTTGATTCCATTTCCAACCAAACCGTTTTCAACCTTGGCATTGCTAAATTTACTTATCAGGATTGTAAAGACCAGCAATTAAATCTGGGTCTTGATCTCCAAGGAGGCATGAATGTGGTGCTTCAGGTATCTATTGAAGATCTGATTAAAGCGCTGGCAGAAAACAGCAGTGACCCTACGTTCATAAAGGCATTAAACCTGGCTAAAGAAAAGCAGCAAGCAAATCCGCAAGCTGATTTGGTAACTATGTTTCAACAGGCATGGAATGAGGTTGCACCTAATGGTAAGCTGGCTTCTATATTCGCTACCAGAAATAACCAGGATAAAATTAAGTTTAACAGCACGAATGAGGAGGTAATTAACTTCATACATTCCGAAGCAAATGGCGCGTTTGACCGAACTTTCAACATCCTCCGCTCACGCATAGACAAATTCGGAGTAACGCAGCCTAATATCACCGCCCAGCAATCCACAGGAAGAATTGTAGTAGAGCTGCCCGGCGTTGACAATCCGGCTCGTGTTCGAAAGCTGCTGCAGGCTTCAGCAGTGCTGGAATTTTGGGAAACTTATGATAATGGAGTTTTCTATTCATATCTGGATGCTGCTAACACTGCACTTAAAAATCATTTGAATCTTAGTGATACTACATCTATCTCCGGTGATACAATCAATCCCTTAGCAACAGCAACAAAAACAGAGAATACCAACCCATTATTAAACGGTGATGAAGCCTTGAGTGCTGGTGATTCACTTAGTACCGCCTTGTCCTCCTCTGACACAGGCCTCTTGAATACAGATTCTTTAGACGCAAGTGCTAAATCAGAAGAGGAGCTGCAAAAGGAAAATCCTTTATTTTCAGTATTGAACCCCAACTTCTATCGTGACTCAGAAGACGGAGATAAATATAAATTAGCTCCCGGTCCTGTAATTGGATATGCATTAGGTAAAGACACTGCTAAGGTTAACAATTACTTTGCTATGAATTTTGTACGTGCAAACTTTCCGAAAGATGTAAAGTTTGCCTGGAGCGCTAAGCCTACTGACGTAAAAGCAAATGTATATCAGCTGTATGCAATAAAAATGCAGGTAGGTACAAATAAGGCTCCTCTGGAGGGTGATAAAGTAATAAGCGCACGGCAGGATGTAGACCAAAATGGAGGTCAGGAAGTGTCGATGGCTATGAATAACGAAGGTGGAAAGATCTGGAAAGTGATGACGAGCAAAAACATCAATAAGCATATCGCCATCGTACTTGATAATTATGTGTATTCAGCACCGCGTGTAAATAGTGAAATACCAAACGGCCGTTCATCAATTACCGGAGGGTTTTCAACAGATGAGGCAAAAGACCTCGCCAATATTCTACAAGCAGGTAAGCTTCCGGCTCCTGCCAGCATAATTGCCGAAGATATTGTAGGACCATCTCTGGGCAAAGAGTCTATTACCGCAGGTATTCGCTCCATTGTAATAGCTTTTATAGCTATTCTGGCATTTATGGTGCTCTATTACAACACCTCCGGCTGGATCTCAGATATAGCATTATTCTTCAACCTATTCTTTATTATAGGAGTACTCGCTTCACTTGGGGCAACACTCACATTAGCGGGAATTGCAGGAATTGTGCTTACCATGGGTATGGCAGTAGATGCAAACGTGCTGATTCATGAGCGAATAAAGGAAGAGCTTGCAAAAGGTAAAAATCTGGCTAAAGCGGTTGCAGAAGGCCATGTGAAGTCTTATTCTGCCGTATTCGATACCCACCTTACTACATTAATTACAGGTCTTATACTTGCATATTTTGGCTTGGGACCTGTATTAGGTTA